>NZ_JBLUOI010000006.1:0-131274 GCF_048059995.1 Metabacillus sp. YM-086
GAATGAATGAAAAACAGATAAAGCTTATGCAGAAAAATATTGAAGTGAAAAAATACGAAAAGCTGAAAGAAAAACAGCTGGAACAGTATATTTTGGCAACAAAACATTCTGAAAACAAGCAAATGGATGATCTTTCTATCCAATCTTATATGTATCGTGGAAGTTAGGTGAAGCCAAAGTGGAAACTGAAACTGAAAAACAAGAATTCGGTAAATTTCAATGGTTTTTCTTTGTTATATTTATTCCGATGATTTTCACTTTAACGTTAGTCGGTGTTATTTTATCCGTAGCAGGCTTTGATGTACTAGGAAAAGCCAAATCAACATTAAAGGAAATACCTGTCGTTGAAAAATTATTCAAAGAAGAAGAAGAAACACCCGCTACTTCTCAAGTTATGAAAGAAGAAGCTCAGAAAAAGGAAATAAAGAAGCTTGAAGAAACGGTTGAGGAACAATCAGTGATGATTACCGCTCTTGAAAAGGATTTAACGAATAAAGAAAAAGAAGTTCAAACCCTCACACAAGAAATAAGCTCATTGGAAAAACAACTTGAAGAAATTAAAAATACAGAAGCAGAAACAAACAATCAAAAAAAGGATATTTCTAGCTTATACGACAATATGAGCAGTAAGAAAGCAGCGGAGATTATTCCAAATTTATCTCAAGAAGATGCTTTGTTAATTCTTACTTCATTAGATGATAAGCAAGTTGCTGATATATTAGCAAAAATGACCGTTGAAGATGCAGTGAAATATACCGGGTTATTGTCTTCTAACGAAGAGTAGAAGGGAGGTGGAAAAGTGAAAATTGCAAATTTGTTTGATGTTCAAAGCTTTTCACAAAAAAAGACGAATCAGAGCAGTACTGGAAGTAGCTTTAAAGATTTTATAGGTTCTGTACAACAACAATCTCGACATGAACAGCCCACTGCTGTAACCCCTAAACAAGATGTACAACAAAAGGAGTTATTAACAGAAGTTAAGAATGAGATAAAAGAAATTCTAGGGAATCAGCTAGGTGAAGACACAACCATTAAAGATCTATCTGAAGAAGATCTTTCAAGTATACAAACAAGTATGAATGAGCTGTTAAATCAGTTTACATCATTAGAAGACTTACTAAACTCAACAGATAAACTTCCTTTTGGGATTAGTATCTTAGCCTTGGCTATTAGAATAGAAGATATCGCTAAAACGGACGGTTCCGTTGACATGTCTAATATAATGGAAAAGCTACATGCACTATTAGAAAGTGAGTTCCCAAGCTTTTCTCCAGCGGATGACCTTAACGTCGATAATTTGTTTTTTGCACTAGAAAATATGAGTAAGGAAGATAAAGCTTTATTGGAAGGTCAAATGATTATTAGCAAAGCAAGTGAACAAGTTTTAGATGATTTACGCTATTATAGTAAACTCCTAAGCTTAATGGAAAACCCTTCCGAGGCAAATTATTCCAAAAATTTGCTTAAAGACTCTCTATTAGCTGATTCTGATGTAGCTGATCACTTAAAACAGATACTCACATCAGATGATTTATCTAAAGTTAAAGAACTACTGACAAAGCTAATGACTGTAGTCGATTCAGCAGAAAATACGGATCAAAATAATTCATTTAATAAAGAGTTAGTTGCTAGTCAACATAACTCAGGTCTTTCATTAAATTCAGTTTCTGTTCCAGAAGAAACCTTTACAATTCAATTAGACAAATTCGTACAAAAAGATCAGTTTATGACCGTTGCTGAAAATAAAAATACAAATATATTAACTTCGACTAAAGAAGAATTCACAAATAAAATGATCGAGTTGCTGAAAAATAGTAGACTCTCTCAATTTAACAATGGTACAAGCCGTTTGGTTATAAATTTGACTCCAGAGCATCTTGGGTCCATTACAATTAGAATTGTTCAACAGCAGAATGGTGAAATGGTTGCGAAAATCATTGCTGCCACACAATCAGCAAAAGAATTGTTAGAACATAGTGGATCTCAGCTAAGGCAGGCATTACCAAATGTAAATATAGAGTTTGAGAGATTTGAAGTTTTTACTGATGATTCCTCTAAATTCCTAAGAGAAAATAAAGACCCTAAACAAGGAAAAGAACAAAACAATCAAAATGCAAATTCCGATCAAGAAGAACAAAATAATGTGAACTTTAAAGATTCACTAAATGATGCATTAAACATTTCAATTTAAGGGGGCTGCTTATGTCTGTATCTATAGATCCGAGCTTATTATTGTCGAACAATACAAAAACTCGTAATTCTGGATCCAATCTTGGAAAAGATGAATTTTTAAAAATACTTATGACACAACTTCAAAACCAAGATCCATTAAATCCGATGGAAGATAAAGAATTTATTTCACAGATGGCTAACTTTTCATCACTTGAACAGATTACCAATATGAATTCCTTAATGCAAAAGTTTTTAGATACACAAAAAACAACCGATTCTATTTTAAAATATTCAGAGATGATTGGTAAATCTATTGAATGGTCAGATTCAGGTGCTGAACAAACTGGAGTTGTAAAAGCAATCAAACAAAAAAACAATAGCATAATTCTTGAACTTGATAATGGGAAAGAAATTACGAGTGATTTAGTAACAAAAATCAGCCAGCCTGAGTAAGGGGGTGTGTTGATGATGACGTTACCTATTAAACCTGTTACTTCACAAACATTAGATGCAATGAAATCCAGAACTAATGTTTTAAAATCTCAAACTTTATTTAAAGAAGTTCTGAGTGAGTTGCAAAACCCAACTTTAAAGATTAGTAAACATGCACAAGAAAGAATTCAGCAAAGAGATATACATATCTCTGACAATGATTGGAATTTGATCGAAGAAAAAGTGCAGGAGGCAAGCTATAAAGGTGTGACGGATTCACTCGTTATCTTGCAGGATGCTGCTCTTATCGTTAGTGCAAAGAACAAAACAGTTGTTACGGCAATGAATATTGAAGAAGCGAAATCTCAAATTTTCACCAATATAAATGGAACAATTATTATGGATTAAAAAGCTGGCCCTGCTAGAGGAAGCTTATGTTGTGGATCGACTGAAACAACGAAATCCAAAAAATGAGGGAGAGAAAAGTAAATGTTACGTTCAATGTACTCAGGTATCAGTGGTATGAAAAACTTTCAAATGAAGCTAGATGTTATCGGAAATAACATCGCAAACGTTAATACGTATGGTTATAAAAAATCACGTACAACATTTAAAGATTTAATCAGTCAGCAGATCTCAGGTGCAGGTGCAGCAAACGGTGCCCGTGGTGGAACAAACGCACAGCAAGTTGGTTTAGGTACACAGACTTCATCTATAGACGTAATTCATACAACAGGTGCGACACAAACAACAGCTAGAACACTTGATTTGGCATTATCAGGTGATGGGTTCTTTCCAGTTGCAACTATTTCAGATCTAGCCCGTGTTGGAGTTGACCGTGGAAACCAGATGGGGAACAACGTGATTACAGGTGCAATTGACCGTGCAATGAACCTTAGTTACACAAGAGCCGGGAACTTTTATATGGATGATAGAGGATATTTAGTAACTTCTGATGGGTTGTTCTTAGTTGGTGAAACTGGGGAAAAAACTCTTCCAACTGATGCGGCTATTACAAAAGCAAATGAAGCTTTAACTGCTATTAATACTTTTGAAGATTCTTATAAAAAAGTACTTGATGCAGTGAAAGTACTTGAAAATAAGTCTAACACTCTTTTAACTGCTTATAATGAATACGAAGATGCCATAGCTACAGGGAACAATACTAAAATTACATCTGCTAAAACAGCAGCAGACAATGCTCTTAAAGACTTTAAGGAATATGTAACAGGTGATGTAAATGGTGGCTATAATGGAGTGGGTTACGATAACGCAGCAAAACAATTTAATGATGCTTCTACAGGAGCTGTAAAGGTTTTAAATGATAAAATCACTACTTATAACGGTAAAGCTCCCGTTTCAGATATTATTACACCAGTAAGTTCAAATGTTGCTGTACTACCTACAGCCGAATATCCACAAAATAACCCGACAGCAGATTCTATTACTGATGACATCAGTAAGATTAAGGCTTTGTTAGACAAAATCACAAATTCAAAGGTTGACTTGGATCAAGTTGCACAATCAGTCGTTACATTTGAAAACTCAGCTGAAAACCTTACTACTCCGAAATGGTCAGACGCCCTAAGTGGAGAAGCGGGTCTTATTCAAATCCCACTTGACGCTCAAAGCTTCTCAATCGGCCCAGACGGAACAGTTTCATTCGTTAACAGCAGTGGTCAATTAAATGTAGCTGGTCAAATTCGTTTAGCAAACTTTGCTAACGCAGGTGGTCTTGAAAAAGCTGGTGGAAACTTATTCAGAGAATCTTCCAACTCAGGCTCTGTTGACAAAAATGCTAATGGAATTCAATTAGACGAGCTTTTCGCACCGGGTACTGATGGAGTTGCTTCTATTGTTGCCGGCGCACTTGAAATGTCAAATGTTGACTTATCAGAAGAATTTACTGAAATGATTGTAGCTCAACGTGGATTCCAATCAAATACAAAAATAATTACAACTTCAGACGAAATACTACAAGAACTAGTGAACCTAAAACGTTAATAAGGGGGGAAGGGGCTGATATATAGCTCGGCTACTCAGCTCCTGTAAATATGATTCAAGTTACTAGGTTGAATGGTAAATCATTTACCTTGAATGCATTATATATTGAGGTAATTGAATCATTTCCTGACACAACAATTACTCTAACAAATGGTCACAAATATGTTGTGAAGGAGAATGAACAAGAGGTTCGATCAAAGATCTCTTCCTTCTATAGAAATATAAATGTATTGTCGCTGAGAAAAGACTCGGAGGTCTTGGGAGATGAATAAGAAGCTTTTAACGATAATGCTTGTCATTATAAGTTCTATAACATTGATTGGGGTTACAGCCTTAGTTGTTGTTACAAAATTTCTTGGAGATGAAGATGAGCATAAAGCACCTCCAATTAAAGAGGTGGTCGAGGCATCTGTAGACATACCGGAAATAACCACAAATTTATCCAGTGGTAATATAGTACGACTATCATTTAAAATTGAAACAGACTCAAAAAAGGCCAAAGAGGAATTAACACAACGTGAGTTTCAGGTTCGCGATATAATCATTTCCGAATTGGCTAATATGAACGCGGATCAGCTTGATGGTGCTGAAGGTATGAATAAACTAAAAGAAACAATTACAGTGAAAGTAAACGAGTTGATGCAAGAAGGCAAGGTCAATAAGGTTTATACCACTTCCTATATCCTTCAATAGAAAATACTGACAAATTTTAATGGGAGGTGAAAACTTTGGCAGGTGATATTTTATCACAAAGTGAAATTGATGCCTTGCTATCTGCCATTTCAACAGGTGAAATGGATGCAGATGAATTAAAGAAAGAAGAATCCAATAAAAAAGTAAAGGTTTATGATTTTAAACGTGCTTTGCGATTCTCAAAAGATCAAATTCGAAGTTTGACCAGAATTCACGATAACTTTGCGAGACTATTAACAACACACTTTTCAGCTCAATTAAGAACATATATACAAATAACTGTTGGTTCTGTTGACCAATTACCATACGAAGAATTTATTCGATCTATTCCAAAGATGACCGTATTAAATATATTTGAAGTACACCCTTTGGAAGGTAGAGTGTTAATGGAAGTTAATCCTAATATAGCATACGCTATGATGGATCGAATTATGGGTGGTATTGGTGCAAGTGTTAACAAAATTGAAAATTTAACAGAAATTGAAACGAAAATTATTTCAAATATTTTTGAAAAATCATTAGAAAACTACCAAGAAGCTTGGGATTCTTTAGTTGAAATTGATCCTGTAATGGCAGATTTTGAAGTGAACCCTCAGTTTTTACAGATGGTTTCTCCGAATGAAACAGTTGTTGTTATATCATTGAATATCCAAGTGGGAGAAACGAGCGGGATGATAAATTTGTGTATCCCACATGTTGTTTTGGAGCCAATCATCCCAAAGCTTTCTGTACATTATTGGATGCAATCTGATCGTAAAGAGCCTAAGCAAAACGAGATTGATGCCTTGAAAAAGCAAATTAATCTTGCTGATCTTACAGTGTCTGCAGAATTGGGGTCATCTGAATTATCTATTCAGGATTTTCTTCAATTACAACCTGGAGATGTCATTCCATTAGATCGTACGATCGATCAACCATTGGTGGTTAAAATAGGTGACAAGCCAAAGTTTACTGGACAACCAGGGAAATTAAACAAAAAATTAGCGGTTCAAATTATTGACCACTTATCGAGAGGTGACGAAGATGGTGAGTAATGATATGTTATCTCAGGATGAAATTGATGCTTTGTTAAAAGGATCAAGCGTTGATGAAGAAGAAACTCCTGCAGATACAAATGAAGAAGAGCAATTAAAGAACGAGGATTACTTCAGTGAAATGGAAGAAGATGCGATTGGGGAAATTGGTAATATTTCGTTCGGTAGTTCTGCAACAGCTTTATCGACACTACTTCAACAAAAGGTTGAAATTACAACACCGAGTGTTTCAATTGTTCATAAAAATAAACTTGGAGATCAGTTCCAACATCCTTATGTGGCAATTGAAGTGAATTATACAGAGGGCTTTTCTGGAAGTAACATTTTAGTCATTAAACAAAGTGATGCAGCCATTATTGCTGATTTAATGATGGGTGGAGATGGAACAAATCCTGATGATATGCTTGGAGACATTCAAGTAAGTGCTGTTCAGGAAGCAATGAACCAAATGATGGGTTCAGCGGCTACATCAATGTCTACTATCTTCAATAAAAAAGTAGATATTTCACCACCAACAGTTGAGCTCCTAGATGTAAATGAGACTGAGGATGCTAATACTATACCTAATGAAGACTTGTTAGTTCAGGTATCGTTTAGACTAAAAATCGGTACATTAATTGATTCGAATATCATGCAATTATTACCTTTATATTTTGCTAAAGATTTAATTGATCAATTAATTAACCCATCACAAGAGGTTGCTGTTACAGCTGAAGCAGTGAAAGAGGAAGAGACTATTCCTCAGCCAACAGTTCAGCACCAACAATACGAAGAACCTGTTCCTCAACAACCAATGTATCAACAGCAGCAACAACAATATGAACAACCAATGTATCAACAACAGCAACAACCATATATGGGGCAACCTAATCATCAGATGCATGCTCCACCACCACAATATGCTCAACCACAGAGACCTCAGCCGACAGTTAATGTGAAGCCAGCTGAATTTGCGAGTTTTGAGCCTGTGCAATATCAGCAACAAGACATACAAAATCTTGATATGCTTTTAGACATCCCTCTAAAAGTAACAGTTGAACTTGGTAGAACAAAACGTTCTGTAAAAGAAATTCTTGAATTATCATCTGGTTCTATTATTGAATTGGACAAGTTAGCTGGAGAGCATGTTGATATTTTAGTGAATAATAAAATTGTGGCTAAAGGTGAAGTAGTTGTCATTGATGAGAATTTTGGAGTCCGTGTTACAGATATTATTAGTCAATCTGAACGTTTAAACAAACTTAAATAATTAATATAGTAGGAGTGGGGAAACTATGGCACACAAGATTATGATTGTAGACGATGCAGCTTTTATGAGAATGATGATTAAAGATATATTAACTAAAAATGGATATGAAGTAGTTGCTGAAGCAGCAGATGGAGCTCAAGCTGTTGAAAAATACAAAGAACTTCAACCAGACTTGGTAACAATGGATATTACAATGCCTGAAATGGATGGAATCGCAGCGTTAAAAGAAATAAAGAAATTAAACAGCAATGCAAAAGTTATTATGTGCTCAGCGATGGGGCAGCAAGCAATGGTTATTGATGCAATCCAAGCTGGAGCAAAGGATTTTATTGTTAAGCCATTCCAAGCAGACCGTGTATTAGAGGCGATTGGAAAAACTTTAAGCTAAAGGTGGAGTGACATTGCTTCGTAGAAACTACGTCATCTTGATTTTATTAGCTCTTATTTTATTCTCTCCGCAAGCTGCGTTTCATGTGCTTGCGGAGGATTCTTCAAACAAAAGCGTATATGAAAATATCAATGATGAAGAACAAACTCAGAATCCTGACGAGACAAACATTGTTGAAGACGATCAAGTAAGTCCGGATGCAAATGTCCAAGGTGATGCTTTATCTGTCACTGCATTTGATTTTATTAAAATGTTCTTTGCACTTGGTATAGTCCTTTTTCTTATCTATTTTTTATTAAAGTTTGTAACAAAACGAAACAGAGTATTTCAGCAAGGACAAGCAATTATTAATCTTGGCGGTACAAATGTAGGACAAAACAAATCAGTACAAATGGTGAAAATAGGTGACAGAGTTTTAGTAGTTGGTGTAGGTGAGTCTATTTCTTTGTTAACGGAAATTAATGATGAAGAAGAAAGTAAGAAGATTATTCAGGAGTTTGAGCAAAAGCATGAACGAGTTGTTGAATCAAAAGACTTCATACAAAAAGTGTTCTCATTTATTCAGCAAGGTGCAAAAGGACAGAAACATAATGAGTCACCAATGACATTTTCAACAAAGTTAAGTGAGCAATTGGAAAAAATGAAAAAAGAGCGGACAAAACAGATTGAGGATATTGAAAGAAAGGGTTTAGACAAGCATGAATGAGTTTATGGAGTTTTTTAACAATAGCAACCCTGAAGATGTCAGCACCTCTGTAAAGCTCCTTTTATTATTAACAGTTTTATCGATAGCACCTAGTATTTTAATCTTAATGACTTGTTTTACTAGAATAATAATAGTTTTATCCTTTGTTCGAACGTCACTTGCAACACAATCTATGCCACCAAATCAAATTTTGATCGGAATCGCGCTATTTCTAACATTTTTTATAATGGCACCAACCTTTTCACAGGTAAACGAACAGGCGTTAACGCCTCTTTTTAATGAGGAAATTACGTTAGAAGAAGCTTATGATCGAGCTGCAATTCCATTTAAAGAGTTTATGAGTAAACATACAAGGCAGAAAGATTTGGCGTTATTTTTAAACTATGCTGGAATTGAACAACCGGAATCAGTAGAGGATATTCCTTTAACAGCACTTGTGCCTGCATTTGCTATTAGTGAGATTAAGACAGCATTTCAAATTGGATTTATGATATTTATTCCTTTCTTAGTTATTGATATGGTTGTCGCAAGTATTCTTATGTCAATGGGGATGATGATGCTTCCTCCAGTAATGATTTCATTACCTTTTAAAATATTATTATTTGTTTTAGTTGATGGTTGGTATTTGATTATTAAATCATTGTTACAAAGTTTTTAGAATGGGTGTGAACGAATGAGTTCAGAATTTGTTATTTCCTTAGCAGAAAAAGCCGTATACACAACGTTAATTATTTGTGGACCATTATTACTATTAGCCTTGGTTATCGGTCTTGTTGTTAGTATTTTTCAGGCTACAACTCAAATTCAAGAGCAAACTCTTGCGTTTATCCCGAAAATCGTGGCCGTTTTGGTGGGGCTTATCTTTTTTGGGCCTTGGATGCTTTCTACTCTAGTATCCTATGCACAAGATATATTCGGAAACTTAAATAGGTTTGTGGGCTAGAATGATCACAATACTAGAGAATTATCCGGCTTTTCTTTTAATTTTTATGAGGATAACAGCATTTTTCGTTACAATGCCTTTCTTCTCATACCGTAATATTCCTAATACTCATAAAATTGGTTTTTCCTTCTTTTTAGCGTGGATTATGTTTTTCTCATTAGATCCTCCTGCTATTGAAGTAGATGGGCAATTTATTATGCTGATAGTAAAAGAAGTGCTTTTGGGATTAACAATTGGATTTTCAGCGTATTTTATCCTTGCTGCAATACAAATTGCCGGAAGTTTTATTGATTTCCAGATGGGTTTTGCGATAGCGAATGTTATTGATCCGCAAACAGGTGCACAAAGTCCTCTTGTTGGTCAATTTTTATACACATTTGTCCTCTTATTTATGATTACGACAAATGCTCATCATTTATTGCTTGACGGAGTTTTTTATAGCTACCAATTTGTTCCTATTGATCAACCTTTTCTTCCAATGGGTGAAGAAAGTGTTATTGAATTTATTGTTGAGTCATTTAATTCAATGTTTATCATTGCGTTTCAAATGTCTATCCCGGTGGTAGGCTCACTATTTTTAGTTGACATTGCTTTAGGGATAGTAGCTAGAACGGTGCCTCAGTTAAACATTTTCGTTGTTGGCTTGCCATTGAAAATTGGTGTAAGTTTTATCATGTTAATTTTAGTTATGGGAGCTTTATTTATGCTGATGCAGCAGTTATTTGAAACAATGACTTATACAATGAGAGGACTTATGGAGTTGTTCGGAGGTGGAGGCAATGAATCTTCTTAGATTAGATCTACAGTTTTTTGCAGGAGAGAAAACGGAAAAAGCCACACCACGAAAAAAGCAAGATGCAAGGAAAAAAGGGCAAGTAGCGAAAAGTGCAGATGTTAATACAGCAATATCACTTTTAGCCATATTTTTATCGTTTTTATTCATTGGCGCATTTATGAGAGATCGTATCTTGCTTATGATGAGAGGAACTTTTCAAGATTATTTGCTTATTGAATTATCAGATCAAAATGTTCATGACTTATTTATTACATTATCTTATCAGTCTGCTATTATTCTGGCACCTGTAATGGGGGTTGCTTTAGTTGCTGGTGTTTTGGCTAATTATTTACAAGTAGGGTTTTTATTTTCAACTGAAGCTATACAAATGAAGTTAAATAAATTAGATCCAATTCAAGGCTTTAAGCGTATTTATTCAATGCGTGCCATTGTTGAATTATTAAAATCATTATTGAAGATTTCATTTGTGGGATTTGTTACTTTTTCTGTTCTTTGGTTAGATATTGAGAATGTTTTACGATTGTCGCAAATGACAGTTGAACAATCTTTAGTATATATTGCTACTTTAACAGTAAAAATGGGGTTGTTTGCCTCAGCAGCTTTATTGCTATTGTCACTATTAGACTATCTTTATCAGCGTTATGATTATGAAAAAAACCTAAAAATGTCGAAGCAAGACATCAAGGATGAATATAAAAAATCTGAAGGTGACCCTCTTATTAAATCGAAAATTAAGCAAAGACAACGTGAGATGGCAATGAGACGTATGATGCAGGATGTTCCAAATGCCGATGTAGTCATTACGAATCCCACTCACTATGCGATTGCTTTAAAATATGATGAAACAAAAATGGATGCCCCCTTTGTTGTAGCAATGGGCGTGGATCTTGTTGCACAGAAAATAAAAGAAATTGCAAAAGCAAATGATGTTGTCATGGTGGAAAATCGACCATTGGCAAGGGCCTTATATGCCCAAGTTGATATTGGACAAGCAATCCCTGATGAGTTTTTCCAGGCGGTTGCAGAAATTATTGCTTATGTTTATCAAGCTAAGTCAATTTAGTCATAAATTGATCGTTTCTGATATAAAAGGCTATCTAGAAACTTAATGTAGAATGCTTGGAGTAGAAATCTTAGAAGGTGTGTTAACACAGCTAAAGATAGATAGAATGGGTTTTAAGGAGAGATAAACAACATGTCCGGAAAAGATTTATCTGTATTACTTAGTGTTATCTTAATAGTAGCAATGCTGATCATTCCGTTCCCGGGCTGGTTATTGAGCTTTTTAATTATTATTAATATTTCTCTTGCATTATTGGTCATTCTTACGTCAATGAATATGAACGAGCCTTTACAGTTTTCAATTTTTCCATCTTTAATACTACTTTTAACACTTTTCCGTTTAGGGTTAAATGTTTCAACAACAAGAGCCATTCTTGCCGAAGGAGATGCAGGTAAGGTTGTTGAAACATTTGGTACCTTTGTAACTGGTGGGAATGTTCTTGTAGGTTTTGTTGTTTTTACGATCTTAATTGTTATCCAATTTGTTGTCATTACAAAGGGATCTGAACGTGTATCAGAGGTTGCTGCTCGTTTTACACTCGATGCAATGCCAGGTAAACAAATGAGTATTGACGCTGATTTAAATGCAGGAATGATCTCTGAACAACAGGCACGTGAGCGACGAGATAAAATTGCTAATGAAGCAGATTTTTACGGGGCAATGGATGGTGCTAGTAAATTCGTTAAAGGTGATGCGATTGCTGGTATTATCATGGTTCTTATAAATATGTTATTTGGAATCATAATCGGTATGATGCAATTAGGAATGCCGATTGGTGAAGCGGCTTCTCATTTTACAATGTTAACAGTTGGAGATGGAATAGTGAGTCAAATACCTGCACTACTAATCTCAACTGCAACAGGTATTGTTGTTACACGAGCAGCTTCGGAAGGTAATCTAGGTACTGACATTACTTCACAGCTTTTTGCTTATCCGAAAATGCTTTACGTAGCGGCAGGGACGATCTTTTTATTAGGAATCTTTACTCCAATTGGTATTTTACTAACATTACCGATTGCTGGTTTGTTAGCTTTTGGTGGCTATATGATTACAAGATCAAAAGCTCAAGACATTCCGGATGAAGAAGAGTTGGAACAGGAAATAGAAATGGATGAAATGAAAAGCCCTGAGAGTGTGGTAAATCTATTGAATATTGATCCAATTGAATTTGAATTCGGATATGGATTAATTCCTCTTGCTGATACAAATCAAGGTGGGGATCTTTTAGACCGTGTAGTTATGATTCGTAGACAATTAGCAATTGAATTAGGTATCGTTATTCCTGTTGTACGTATACGGGATAACATTCAGTTGCAACCTAATGAGTACCGATTAAAGATAAAAGGAAATGAATTAGCCAAAGGCGAGATTCTTCTTGATCATTATTTAGCGATGGCACCTGGAATTGAAGATGATTCAATTGAAGGAATTGATACCATTGAGCCATCGTTTGGTTTGCCTGCAAAATGGATTACAGAAGAAATGAAGGACACGGCAGAAATGTATGGATATACGGTTGTAGATCCACCATCTGTTGTTTCTACACACATTACAGAGATTATCAAACAACACGCACATGAGCTATTAGGTCGACAAGAAACTAAACAATTAATAGATCACTTAAAAGAATCTTACCCAATTTTAGTGGAAGAAGTAACACCATCACCACTTGGTATTGGGGATATTCAAAAAGTTCTTGCAAAGCTTTTAAGAGAAAAGGTATCTATTCGAAACCTACCTATTATCTTTGAAACATTAGCGGATTTTGGAAAAATGACTTCAGATACTGAACTATTAGGAGAATATGTTAGACAAGCGTTGGCTAAACAAATTACCTCTCAATATGCTGATCAGGAACAAATGATGAAGGTTGTCACCTTATCAGGTAGGGTAGAAAAGCTTATAGCAGAAGGTGTCCAACAAACTGAGCATGGAAATTACTTATCATTAAGCCCGGATGTTTCACAACAACTAATTGAAGCCATTGCAAAAGAAATTGAAATGCTATCACTTCAACAACAAACACCAATTGTATTATGTTCACCTGCAGTGAGAATGTATGTTAGACAGCTAACAGATCGTTATTTCCCTCAGGTACCTATATTGTCATATAATGAATTAGAAGCAAATGTCGAAGTACAGAGTATCGGGGTGGTAAACGTCGAATGAAGGTAAAAAAATATGTTGCACCATCTATGCAAGAAGCAATGAAAAAAATCCGTGCTGAAATGGGTAATGATGCAGTTATTTTGAATTCCAAAAGTATTCAAACAGGTGGGTTTTTAGGTCTTTTTACTAAAAAAAAGATCGAAGTGATTGCTGCTATGGACCCGGATACACAAGTAGATCAGCAACCAAAGAAAGAAACAAAAGCATTTGTTCAAGAAAACACGGTATCACAAACGAAGTTCAATTCCGAGCTAGCAAATCAAAATACACCAAAACCAGTTGAAAAAGTAGCTGATCACAAGCCCCTTTTAGACGAAATAAATGAGTTGAAGCGTCTTGTTCAAACCATTTCCAGCGATGAAAAAATGGAACTATATCCTGAACCGCTTCAACTGCTTTTACAAAAGATGATCAAACAAGACATTAGTTCATCTTTAAGAACTCAAATTATGGGTGAACTTTTGGAATATTGGTATAACGAAAAGGGTAACGTTACAGTTGAACAGCTAATTAAGAAACAACAGGAACTCTTTGCTAGCCGTATTTCCAATCTTGAATTTGGTGGAATTTCTTATAAAAAGAAATACATTAATGTTATTGGCCCAACAGGAGTAGGTAAAACAACTACATTAGCGAAATTAGCTGCTGAATGTGTGTTACAAAAGAAGAAAAAAGTTGCCTTTATCACAACTGACACCTATAGAATTGCAGCAATTGAACAGTTAAAAACATATGCGAAAATTTTAGACGTTCCAATGGAAGTTTGTTATACAATTGAAGATTTTAAAGAAGCTAAAAAGAAACTTTCTATGTATGATTATGTATTTATCGATACTGCAGGACGAAATTTTTTAGAAGAAAAGTATGTTTCTGATTTAGAAAAGATTATTGATTTTAATGAGGAAATGGAAACGTATCTTGTTCTTGCTGCTACAGCAAAATCTTCTGATATGTTAGCTGTATATGAACAATTTTCTGTCATTCCAATAAGTAAACTTATCTTTACAAAGTTAGACGAAACAGCAACAAGAGGAACATTGTTTGATGTCATGATAAAGACAAAAAAAGGTATTGCCTATACGACCCATGGTCAAGATGTCCCAGATGATATTGAAGCAGCTACACGAGAACGTATAGTCGAACAAATGTTGAGGTAATCAAATGGTAAATGATCAAGCAGAACGTTTAAGACAAAGACTAAATAGCCTAAAATCTCAAGCCAAGTCAATTGCGGTAATGAGTGGAAAAGGCGGGGTTGGTAAGTCAAATTTTTCCCTTAATTTTTCACTAGCTTTACAAAAAGAAAATAAACGAGTTTTATTATTTGATTTAGATATAGGTATGGGTAACATTGATATCTTAATTGGAGAAAGTTCTAAATATTCAATTGTTGACTTTTTCCAAAAAGATTTATCACTTACTGATATTATTTCAACTGGACCAGATGGATTGGAGTATATTTCTGGTGGTAGTGGGCTAGGAACTATTTTCAAACTTGATGAGACAAAATTCCAACGATTTCTACAGCAGTTAGATCTTTTATTTAAAGTATACGATTATATTATCTTTGATATGGGGGCCGGAATTTCAGAAGATAGTTTGCGCTTTTTACTTTCTGTTGATGAAATTATTGTTATTACAACCCCAGAGCCAACATCAATGACAGATGCTTATTCAGCTATTAAACATGTGTGTCTGAACCACCCAACAATACCTTTTTCAATTGTGGTAAATAGGGCCTTCAACAAAAAGGTTGGTGACTCTACTTATAGGAGATTCGCACAAACGATTACACAATTTTTGGGGCGTCAGGTTTCATTATTAGGTATCATACCCGACGATTCAACGATCATGAAAGCTGTTATTGATCAAAAACCAGTATTGTTATATCAACCTAATTGTCAAGCTAGTAAGGCTTTAATGACAATTTCAAAGGACTTTATACAAATAAAGTCAAATGATGTAGAAGTAGTTGATTCAACACCTTTTATATCGAAATTAAAAAATTTCTTCATGAAGGGTAGGTAAACAATAATGGGGAAAATTCGAGTGCTGGTAGTGGATGATTCAGCTTTTATGAGAAAGCTAATTACAGATTTTCTAGTTGAACATGAGAGCATTGAAGTCGTAGGAACGGCTAGAAATGGTGAAGATGCGCTAGCAAAAATTGAAGAGAAAAATCCTGATGTTATAACCCTTGATGTTGAGATGCCTGTTTTGAATGGACTTGAAGCTCTAAAAGTTATTATGAATAAATATCCTCGTCCTGTCATTATGCTTTCTAGTACGACAAAAGAAGGTGCTGAAAATACGATTTTATCTCTGCAATACGGAGCATTTGATTTCATCACAAAACCTTCTGGAGCCATTTCTTTAGATCTTCACAAAGTAAAGGAAGAGTTAAAGGAAAAAGTAATTTTAGCTCATTCTTCAAACCGAAATAAAACAATAAGTCGATTTAGGGAAAAAAAGACTCCACTTACAGTGAATGAATATAGTAAAATAGACTCAATGGATTACAAAAGCCCTACTTCCTTCGACAAAAACCATCTTAAGTCATCAATTGTTTGCATAGGAACATCAACTGGAGGACCTAGGGCTTTGCAACATGTATTAACAAAAATACCAGCAAACATTGATGCTCCAATTTTTATTGTTCAGCATATGCCACCTGGTTTCACGCATTCACTGGCTAGTCGATTGAACTCGATTTCTTCCATTGAAGTGAAGGAAGCAGTTAATGGTGAATTAGTCAAGAAAGGTACAGCTTATATTGCACCGGGTGGATCTCATCTGAAAATAGTAAAAACCGGTACATCACTTACTATTAAAATTGACCAGTCTGACATAAGAAATGGACATCGTCCTTCTGTAGATGTAATGTTTGAATCTATTAGCGAACTAAAAGATTACCGCAAAGTAGCTGTAATCATGACTGGAATGGGATCGGATGGTTCAGAAGGTTTGAAGAAGCTAAAGTCAACGGGAGCTGTAAAAGCTATTTCCGAATCTGAGCAGACATCTGTTGTATACGGGATGCCTAAAGCAGCAGTAGCAACAAATCTGGTAGATAAAGTTGAAAATGTTGAAAATATAGCAGCGGCTATTATGAACTTTTTGACAAATCAGCGTTAAAGAACATTTTTCGTTTTGATGTGTACCATAATCATTTTTCCAAATATAAATAAATTACTTAACTTGATACTTAGGGGTGTTACCGTATGGAAATGAATCAATACCTAGAAGTCTTTATTGAAGAAAGTAAAGAGCATCTACAAGCTTGTAATGAGAAATTACTAGAATTAGAGAAAAACCCAACTGATCTATCAATTGTCAATGATATTTTCCGTTCGGCACATACACTCAAAGGAATGAGTGCAACAATGGGTTACGAAGATTTGGCTAGTTTAACACATCAAATGGAAAATGTCTTAGATGCTATTCGAAATGAAAAGCTATCTGTTTCTGCTGAGATTCTTGATGTTGTTTTTGCTTCTGTTGATGATCTAGAGGAAATGGTTTTCTCTATAGCAGAAGGTGGAGATGGTAAGAAGGATGTTTCAAGAGTAGTTGAAATGTTAAAGAAAATTGAAAATGGTGAAGCCGTTGCTGAAGAGTCATCCCCTTCAAACGAGGTAACTCTTTCACAATCAATTCAAGATTATGATGATTATGAAAATGCCGTTATTCAGCAATCAAAAGAACAAGGATTTTCAGCATATGAATTAACGATTACTTTAAGAGAAGATTGTTTGTTAAAAGCTGCTCGAGTATTTATGGTATTTGAAATTCTAGAGCAGGCTGGTGAAGTTATTAAGTCCGTTCCATCAGTTGATCAGTTAGAGGAAGAAAAATTTGATCATCAATTCACTGTTGCAATTGTAACAAAGGATTCTTCTGAAGATATTCAAAATAAAGTAATGAAAGTTTCTGAAATTGATAGTGTAAATGTTCAACCAATCGTAGTATCTGAAAGAAATATGAAACAAGCTCATGAAGAAACTTCTCAACAACAATTAACAGTAGCTGAGGAAGAAGTACCAAAACATGTACAAGCCAAGGAGCAAGTTAAAACAGCTTCAAAGCAGGTTGCTGCTACAAGCACAAAGACGATACGTGTTAATATTGAGCGTTTGGATATTTTAATGAACCTTTTCGAAGAGTTGGTTATTGACCGAGGTAGATTAGAGCAAATTTCTAAAGATTTAAATAATAATGAGCTTAATGAAACTGTAGAAAGAATGTCTCGTATCTCTGGGGATTTACAGAATATTATCCTAAATATGCGAATGGTACCAGTAGAAACTGTGTTTAACCGATTCCCACGAATGATTAGACAACTTGCTAAAGATTTAAACAAAAAAATAAATCTTGAAATTATCGGTGCAGAAACAGAGCTTGACCGCACAGTTATTGATGAGATCGGAGACCCATTAGTTCACTTACTTCGAAATGCGATTGACCACGGTGTAGAAATGCCAGATGTTCGTGTTAAAAATGGTAAAAGTGAAGAAGGTAATGTTGTTTTAAGAGCTTATCATAGCGGAAACCATGTTTTCATTGAAATTGAGGATGATGGGGCTGGAATTAATCGTGAACGCGTTTTGAAGAAAGCGTTAGATAGAGGAGTAGTAACAGAGCAAATTGCTTCTACACTAACCGATAAACAAGTTTATGAATTAATTTTCTCCTCTGGATTCTCTACTGCTGACCAAATTTCAGATATCTCTGGTCGTGGAGTAGGTCTGGATGTTGTAAAGAGCACGATTGAATCATTAGGTGGAACAGTATCAGTAGATGCTCAGGAAGGAAAAGGTTCACTTTTCTCTATCCAGCTTCCTCTTACATTATCGATTATTTCAGTTATGTTAGTTGAATTACGTAAAGAAAAATATGCAATTCCGCTATCTTCAATCATTGAAACAGCTGTTATTAAAAAGGATGAAATTCTACAAGCACATAATCAAAAAGTAATTGATTTCCGTGGGAAAATTGTGCCGTTAGTCTTTTTATCTGAAATCTTCGAAGTACCAGAAGAAAGTGAAAATGAAGATTTTGTTTCGTTAATTATTGTACGTAAAGGTGACAAAATGGCAGCACTTGTCGTTGACTCTTTCATTGGTCAGCAGGAAATCGTTTTAAAATCCCTTGGAAATTACTTGAACTCAGTATTTGCCATCTCAGGTGCTACTATTTTAGGTGATGGTCAAGTAGCGTTAATCGTTGATTGTAATTCTTTAATAAAATAGAGCCATTAATTATAAGAGTGGAAAATGGAATTGACTTTTCCGGTAGTAGACGTTGGCTTTTTATTCTTTTGTTATTAAAACCAAGATGATGATATTTTCTTTTGAAAGGGGATTAAACGATGAGTGAACATATATCTGGTGACTTAAAAGTTATCGTTTTTCAATTACAAGACGAGGAATACGGAATTCCTGTACAACAAGTTCGTTCTATTGAAAAAGTTCAACATATTACGAGAGTACCAAGAACAGCTTCATATATTAAAGGAGTAATAAATTTACGTGGAGTTGTTACACCTATTATTGATTTACGAAAAAGATTTGGATTAAAAGTACTTGATGATACAGAGAGTACAAGAATGATTATTGTTTCCAAAGAAGATATGGAAGTTGGGTTTATTGTAGATGCAGCAAATGATGTTATTGATATTCATCAAGACATTATAGAGCCTGCACCTGAAGTTGTTGGGGCTGTGGAAGTTGAGTATATACAAGGAGTAGCCAAATTAGATAAAAGATTAATTGTTATGATTGATTTGGAACAAGTCCTGAAAAGTAATGACGAGCGGTCTCTTCTCGGTGTATAGAGGGAATTTAAATGGATTATATTAATTTTATTTCATCAACACATATCGATATATTAAAAGAAGTAGGGAATATAGGTGCTGGCCATTCAGCAACTTCATTATCGAAGTTGCTGGAAAAAAAGATAGATATGAATGTTCCAGATGTTAAGATTGTTTCCTTTAATGATCTAATGGAATGGGTAGGCGGTCCTGACGTTGTCATAGCTAGCGTTTTCTTAAGGATTGAAGGTGATATCCCAGGCTCCTTATTCTTTGTATTGAGCATTGAACAAGCGGAACGTTTTATCAAACAGCTTATAGGCGATGATCAATTTACATTAAAAGAAACACCATATAATGAATTGGGATTATCTGCATTTCAAGAGCTCGGTAATATTTTAACAGGATCATATTTATCATCATTATCTGATTTGACAGATTTAACAATTTACCCTTCAGTTCCTGCTCTTACAATTGATATGTTTGGTGCTGTTATGAGTCATGGCTTAATTGAGTTATCACATGCCGGTGATTTTGCAATTATCATTGACACTGCCATTAAGGAAGAGGATCAGTTAGAAGAAGATTCAGTAAAAGGGCATTTCTTTCTCTTACCAGATCCTGATTCCTTTAAAAAGTTATTTGATGCACTTGGGGTAAATGATGAAGAATGAGTCAATTGAAATTGTAAAAGTTGGAATAGCAGATTTAAACATAGTGAAATCACCACAGCGAATTCGCACCTCAGGATTAGGATCTTGTGTAGGTCTTATTTTATTCGATAGGATCTATCAAATAGCAGGACTGGCTCATGTTATGCTTCCAGATTCAACATTAGCAAATCAATCTACTATTAATCAGGCAAAATATGCAGACACTGCTGTTCCACTCCTGATCGACAAACTATTAGAGGCAGGAGCAAAAATGAGGTCTTTGCAAGCTAAAATGGCTGGTGGTGCTCAAATGTTTCAATTTCAAACAACGAGTGACATGATGAGAATCGGCCCAAGAAATGTAGATGCTGTAAAAGAGGTACTTCAAACATATAACATACCTTTACTAAAAGAAGATGTTGGTGGTAATAGTGGAAGAACAATCGAGTTTGATCCGATAACATGTGAATTAATGATTAGAACGGTAAATCAAGGTGTGAAAATTATTTAACTTATAAAAACCTAGCCTGTTATTTATTACTAAGTGTGAAATTTTTTTAAAAAATAAACTTTGCTTTTCAATGAAACATATCTTTTTTATCAGGGGGATAAAAATGACACTAATGACACTAACCGATGAACAAGTAATTTGGCAAAAATGGATAGATGTACGAGATACTCATGCTGGTGATGCGCTCATCAAGAAATATATGCCCCTTGTTTCTTATCATGTTCAAAGAATTTCTATTGGACTCCCAAAGAATGTAAATAAAGATGATTTAATGAGCTTAGGCTTGTTTGGGTTATATGATGCATTAGAGAAATTTGATCCAAATCGTGATTTAAAGTTCGACACGTATGCTTCTTTCCGTGTACGAGGAGCAATCATAGATGGCTTAAGAAAAGAAGACTGGCTACCACGGAGTTCACGTGAAAAGGCTAAACGTGTAGAAGCGGCGATTGATAAATTAGAGCAAAAACATTTGCGAAATATTTCCGCGAAAGAAATTGCAAATGAACTAGGCTTAACAGAAGATGAAGTTATTGGTGTGATGAATGAAGGTTTCTTTGCAAATGTATTGTCTATTGATGATCAATTGTTTGACCAAGATGATGGTGAAAGTATTGGGTTTACTGTGAAAGATGATAACCAGGTAACACCGGAAGAAAAGATGATTAATGATGAATTAATCAATCAGTTATCTGAGGTTATTACTCAATTAAGTGAAAAGGAGCAGCTTGTAATAAGCTTCTTTTACAAAGAAGAATTAACTTTAACAGAAATTGGTCAAGTTATGAACCTATCGACTTCAAGAATCTCACAAATTCATTCTAAAGCGTTGTTTAAACTAAGAAAAATATTAGAAAATGTAATACATTAATATTTTTGTTATGAATCATTTCATTAGCACAAACTTGAGATAAGCCAACAGGACTCTACAACCAAACATCAGTATTGTGCTTCGTAAAGGTGAGGATGATATGAGCTTAAAAAATATAGAAATGCAAATTGCTCTGCCTCGCACACATGATGCTGGGAAGATTCAAGAACAGCTCAATCAAAGAAATCAAATTAATCATGATCAACTTGCACATTCTATACAAAAGGAAGTAGACTTAAAAAGATCGCAGGTTCAGGAAAATCAAGAAAGTGAAAAGTTACAATTAAAAAAGGATCAATCAGAGCAACATCATAATCAGAAGAAAAAGAAAAAAGAAGAACAAAAACAAGAGGAGAATCCTGACCACCCCTATAAGGGGAAAACAATTGATTTTTTTGGTTAAGAGAGGATGCCTATGCCGACTATATTACTTTTCATAAGTTTACTACTTCATGTAGTAGCTTTTTATTTTATCGTTGTTCTTTATATGAAATATTCTACAATAAAAAATATATCCGATACACAGCGTCAGTTACTTGAAGAAACAGAAAATTCTATGACTAGTTTTCTTATTGATATTAAGGATGAGAATGACAGACTTATTGAAAAGTTATTGAAAACTTCTAATTCAATTCCTCAAAAAAGAGAAGAACTTCATTTCAATCCAATTAATCAAGATCAAATAGCTAGTCATGTTGAGATACAAAAACCTGATAAACAAGTTGATGAACTTGAACTTCCAGATCACTTATTAAATGTCGATCAAGTGGAAGATATTGTTGAAATTAATCAACCTAAACAACAAAAAAATCCTTCTTTTGAAGAAAGAGCTATAAATCTTTATAAAGAGGGGCATACTATTGAACAAATTGCAAAACGGTTAAACGTTGGTAAAACAGAAATCGAGCTTCTTTTAAAATTTCGTCAGTTATAAATGAATCATAGCGTTGTTTAATGACTGATCAAACAATATTGTTAAGAAGTTTTACTTTACTCTTGAATCTGGTAATTTAATATGGTATATTAATTTTTGGTGTTATTACACACGCTTATAGATTTAAGTATTGGTGCTGTTAACCTTATCATAATAGTATATGCTTAAAGATAACAGTTATGCTTAAAGATGATATAAGCGGAGGAGATCAAAACCATTAGGAGGAACAAATTAATGTCAGTAATTTCTATGAAACAATTGCTTGAAGCTGGTGTTCACTTCGGTCACCAAACACGCCGTTGGAACCCAAAAATGAAACGTTACATCTTCACTGAGCGTAACGGTATCTACATCATCGACCTTCAAAAAACAGTTAAAAAGGTTGAAGAAGCTTACAAATTCGTTAAAGAACTTGGAGCTGAAGGTGGTACTATCCTTTTCGTAGGTACAAAAAAACAAGCACAAGATTCAGTTAAAGAAGAAGCAGAACGTTCTGGAATGTACTTTGTAAACCAACGTTGGTTAGGTGGTACATTAACAAACTTTGAAACAATCCAAAAGCGTATCAAACGTTTAAAAGATATTCAAAGAATGCAAGAAGATGGCACTTTTGAAGTACTACCAAAGAAAGAAGTAGTACAACTTAACAAAGAGCTTGAGCGTCTTGAAAAATTCCTTGGTGGAATTAAAGACATGAAGCAATTACCAGATGCATTATTCATTATTGATCCTCGTAAAGAGCGTATCGCTGTTGCAGAAGCTCGTAAATTAAACATCCCGATCGTAGGTATCGTTGATACGAACTGTGATCCAGATGAAATTGATTATGTAATCCCTGCAAATGATGATGCAATCCGCGCTGTTAAGCTTCTAACTGCAAAAATTGCAGATGCAATTTTAGAATCTAAACAAGGTGAAGAAACTACACCTGCTTAATGTGCAAAAGGTGATAAGGGGGAATGACCTTTTATCACCTTTTTTTAAAGTAAGTTACATAAGAAATAACTAAATCTGGGCATCTTGGAAACCATAAGGAGAAACCTTAGGTCTCTTTAATAAACTGCCTATTGTTATCATATCCACTTATTTAAAATAATGGATGGTTAGAATCATTTAAAAACCCATATGACTTTAAGGAGGAATACCGTAATGGCAGTAACTGCACAAATGGTAAAAGAATTACGTGAAAAAACAGGCGCTGGAATGATGGATTGTAAAAAAGCGTTAACTGAAACTAATGGAGATATGGATCAAGCAATCGACTATCTTCGTGAAAAAGGTATTGCTAAAGCAGCTAAAAAGGCTGACCGTATTGCTGCTGAAGGTTCTACATTAGTGAAAGTAAACGGTAATGAAGCGGTAATCTTAGAAGTAAACTCTGAGACTGACTTCGTAGCGAAAAACGAAGGTTTCAAAGAATTAATTAACGGTTTAGCTGATTTCTTACTTGAGAAGAAGCCTGCAGATGCAGAAGCAGCATTATCTGAAACAATGAGCAACGGCACAACTGTTGCTGATTACATCAATTCTGCAATTGCTAAAATCGGAGAAAAAATCACTCTTCGTCGTTTTACAGTTTTATCAAAAACTGACAATGATGCATTTGGTGCATACCTACATATGGGAGGACGTATCGGCGTTCTAACATTACTTGAAGGTACAACAGATGCAGATGCTGCAAAAGATGTTGCAATGCATGCTGCTGCTGTAAATCCTAAGTATGTATCACGTGATCAAGTGTCTGCTGAAGAAGCTGAGCACGAGCGTAAAATCCTAACTGAACAAGCTTTAAACGAAGGTAAGCCAGAAAATATCGTTGCAAAAATGGTTGAAGGTCGTCTTGGTAAATATTTCGAAGACATCTGTTTACTTGACCAAAGCTTTGTTAAGAATCCAGATCAAAAAGTTAAAGAATTTGTTCAATCTAAAGGTGCAACTGTAAAAACTTTCATCCGCTATGAAGTTGGAGAAGGTATTGAAAAGCGCCAAGATAACTTTGCTGAAGAAGTTATGAGTCAAGTAAAAAAATAACTATTAATATGTACACAAATAAGATTTCATAATCGATGTTGTGTACAGATACATGTTTTTCTTATAATGGAAAAAGGGAACACAGCGTGTGTTCCCTTCTTTTTAGAGAGATGGGACCTATCTAAAGAAAGCTATGTAGGATTAAAAATAATCTAAGCCGAATAACACGGATAAAATAGAATTGAGAGTAAATACATCAGATGATGTTAATTACACATTAATATCCATGAAAAAAGCTTAGTATTTATTCATGCGGAACAGAGAGTTGGAGGTAATCATGAGTAAACCTAAATATCAACGTATCGTACTAAAATTAAGTGGTGAAGCACTTGCGGGTGATAATGGATTTGGAATTAACCCTTCTGTTATACAATCAATTGCTAAACAAGTGAAGGAAATTGCTGAACTAGATGTTGAGGTAGCTGTTGTTGTTGGAGGCGGAAACATCTGGCGCGGTAAAATCGGTAGTGAAATGGGAATGGACCGAGCAACTGCCGACTACATGGGAATGCTTGCAACTGTCATGAACTCACTTGCTTTACAAGATAGTCTTGAAACACAAGGAATTCAAACACGTGTCCAAACTTCTATTGAAATGAGACAGGTTGCCGAGCCATACATAAGAAGAAAAGCAATTCGTCACCTTGAAAAGAAACGCGTTGTGATCTTTGCTGCTGGTACCGGAAATCCATATTTCTCTACAGATACGACTGCGGCATTACGTGCTGCAGAAATTGAAGCAGATGTTATTCTTATGGCAAAAAATAATGTGGATGGTGTCTATAACGCCGACCCTAGAATTGACAAAGATGCTGTTAAATATGAAACTCTTTCATACTTAGATGTACTTAAAGAAGGTCTTGCTGTAATGGATTCAACTGCGTCTTCTTTATGCATGGATAATGATATTCCACTAATTGTCTTCTCAATTATGGAAGAAGGTAATATTAAGCGTGCCGTGATCGGCGAAAATATCGGAACAATTGTAAGGGGGAAATAATCTTGGCTAAACAAATTTTAGCAAACACAAAAGAAAAAATGGAAAAAGCTGTTGCTTCTTTAACTCGTGAGTTAGCTTCAGTTAGAGCCGGACGTGCTAGTGCAAATTTATTAGATAAAATTTCTGTTGACTATTATGGGGCTCCAACACCTGTTAATCAACTTGCATCTATTAGTGTGCCAGAAGCAAGACTTCTAGTTATCCAACCTTATGATAAAACTGTTTTAGGTGATATCGAAAAGGCAATTCTAAAATCTGACTTGGGTTTAACACCTTCAAATGATGGTTCTCTTATTCGACTTTCTATCCCAGCGCTAACAGAGGAAAGACGTAAGGAACTTGTGAAGTTAGTTAAAAAATATGCAGAAGAGGCAAAAGTTGCAGTGCGTAATATTCGACGTGATGGTAATGACGACCTGAAGAAATTGGAGAAAAACGGCGATATTACTGAAGATGAGTTACGTGGCAACACTGAAGAAGTACAAAAGTTAACTGATGATTATATTGTGAAAGTTGACCAAGTTGCTAAAGATAAAGAAAAAGAAATCATGGAAGTTTAAGTGAAAAATCTGTACAATAGGAATGGAAAGACCCTCTAATGTTTACAGGGGGTTTTTTTGTTAAAGATAAGAGAATATGATATCTTTACTAAATATTGGTGTCTGGCTGAAGCGCCTAGCCCCTTGAGGGGTTATAAGCCACAAATGAATTGAAGAATAGAGCCTCTTCTATTCATTTGTTTCTTATGCTTGTGGGGGGCTGAGAAAGGCGTTTACGTTTTTCTTATAGTTTAACGTCATCATGGTAGAAAGAGATCATGAATTATTGGGTGATGGAGGAATCACATGCTCAACATATTAAAGAAATGGAAAGGAAACCCTCGACCTTCCAATAAACAAACATTAAGTAAAGAGGACATTTTAAAAGGAGAAATTCCAAATCATATTGCCATTATTATGGATGGAAATGGAAGGTGGGCAAAAAAACGTGCCTTACCTCGAATAGCTGGACATCATGAGGGCATGAAAGTTGTCAGAAAGATAACGAAACAGGCTAATTCACTCGGTGTTAAAACTCTTACTTTGTATGCTTTTTCAACTGAAAACTGGAAACGACCTAAGGTAGAAGTAGATTATTTAATGAAGTTACCTGAAGAATTCTTAAATACTTATTTACCTGAGCTTATTGAAGAAAATGTGCAGGTACGTATAATGGGGGATAAAAACAGACTCCCGGTGCATACATTAAGTGCTGTTGAAAAGGCTATAAATGAAACAAGAGAAAATGACGGTCTTGTTTTAAATTTTGCTTTGAATTATGGCAGTCGTGCTGAAATTATTACTGCGGTTCAACAGATTGCTAAAGATATTGAGAGTGGTAAAATAAACGGTGATTCAATTGATGAATCGCTTTTCTCCAATTATTTAATGTCTCAATCACTTGATGATCCTGACCTATTAATACGTACTAGTGGTGAAATCCGGTTAAGTAATTTTATGTTATGGCAACTAGCTTATACAGAATTTTGGTTTACTGAAGTATTATGGCCAGATTTTAATGAACAATGTTTTTTACAAGCAATACACACATATCAACAAAGAGGACGCAGATTTGGTGGCGTATAAAGGTGATGAAATTTTAAATGAAGCAACGAATTCTAACTGCAATATTAGCTGCAGCAGTTTTTCTTCCATTTGTCATTTACGGAAATCTTCCGTTTACAATATTTGTTTATTTACTAGCGTCAATTGGCTTGTATGAATTGCTAAGAATGAAAAAAATATCGTTAGTAAGTTTTCCTGGATTAATAAGCTTATTAATTTTATGGGTTCTATTAATTCCAAATTCTTATATAACAATATTAAACGATATTAATTTTTCTAAGGCGGAATTAGCATTACTAGCTTTGTTATTTTTGCTAACTTACACGGTTATCACGAAAAATAAGTTTACATTTGATGATGTTGGTTTTGTTGTCATTTCCGTATTTTATCTTGGAATCGGTTTTTACTTTTTTATTGAAACAAGGCATTCTGGGTTAGCAGAAGTATTTTATGCATTATTTTTAATATGGGTAACTGATTCAGGTGCTTATTTTGTCGGTCGGGCAATGGGGAAAAACAAGCTTTGGCCTGAAATAAGTCCGAATAAAACAGTAGAAGGTGCAGTGGGTGGAGTTTTATTTGCTGTTATTTTCGCTTGGGTGTACCACATGTTTACTGGAGTTTTAGATTCTTTCCTTATCATTACGGTTATGACGATCTTTCTCTCTATTTTTGGACAAATTGGAGACTTGGTTGAATCTGCATTCAAACGCCATTATCAAGTAAAGGATTCTGGTTCAATTCTTCCGGGACATGGTGGTATTTTAGATCGATTCGATAGCCTATTATTTGTATTACCTTTACTTCACTTTTTAAATATTCTTTTTTAAAAAGTGTTTAAGTCCATAACATTATGTGGTGGATACGAGTATTACGCATTCTGATTGGAAGTGACTATGTGAAGAAAATAAGTTTACTTGGAGCGACTGGTTCAATAGGAATCCAAACTTTATCAGTAATAGAAGCACATCCTGATGAGTTTGAACTAGTCTCCATGTCTTTTGGAAGAAATATAAAATCTGGAATTGAGATCATTAGAAAATTTAACCCTAGGTTTGTTGCGGTTCAAGATAAAGAAACATATGAAAAATTGAAACTTGAGCTTGAAATCGATAAAATAAAAATTGGTTACGGACAAGAAGCATTAATAGAGGCAGCTATATTTGATGATGTTGATTGTTTAGTTAATGCAGTTGTTGGTAGTGTAGGACTTGTTCCAACGTTAAAAGCAATCGAAAACAAAATCACAATTGCAATTGCTAATAAAGAAACACTCGTAACAGCCGGTCATTTAGTTACAGAATATGCAAGGAAACACCAAGTTGACTTGTTACCTGTTGATAGTGAACATTCTGCGATTTTTCAATGTTTACAAGGTGAAAAATCAAAAAATATAGACCGTCTAATCATAACTGCATCTGGTGGGAGTTTTCGGGATAAAACGAGAGACGAATTGACAAACGTTACAGTAGAGCAGGCTTTAAATCATCCAAATTGGTCTATGGGTGCGAAAATTACAATAGATTCTGCAACAATGATGAACAAAGGGCTCGAGGTCATTGAGGCACATTGGTTATTTAACATTCCTTATCAAAGAATTGATGTACTATTACATAAAGAAAGTATTATACATTCTTTAGTGGAGTTCCACGATCGTAGTGTGATTGCACAGTTAGGAACACCTGATATGAGAGTTCCTATTCAATATGCATTAACTTACCCAGACAGACTTCCGCTTGAAAATGCTAAAAGACTTGAATTGTGGGAACATGGGAAACTTCATTTTGAAAAAATCAACTTCGATAGGTACAAATGCTTACAATATGCTTTTGATTCAGGTAAAATAGGTGGGACAATGCCAACTGTACTAAATGCTGCAAATGAAGAAGCGGTTGAAGCTTTTTTGAAGGGTAAGATAAAATTCCTTCAAATTGAAGACTTAATTGAAAGAGCTATGGATAAGCATGAGAGCATCGCGCATCCAGATTTGGAGCAAATTCAAGAAGTTGATCAACTAACGCGAAATTTTGTACAAACATTAATCTCATAAAGGTGGTCATTCAAAGTGAATACAGTGATAGCGTTTGTCCTTATTTTCGGTGCTCTAGTATTTTTTCATGAGCTAGGTCATTTAATGTTAGCAAATAGAGCTGGCATACTTTGCCGCGAATTTGCTATAGGGTTTGGTCCGAAAATTTTATCGTTTAAAAAGAATGAAACAGTGTATACGATTCGACTCCTTCCTATTGGGGGATTCGTACGAATGGCTGGTGAAGATCCCGAGGTTATCGAGGTTAAACCTGGACATAATGTAGGATTATTATTTAACAATGAAGACAAAGTTGAAAAAATCATTCTTAACAATAAAGAAAAATACCCTCAAGCTCGTGTTATAGAGGTAGAAAATGTTGATCTTGAGCATAACATGTTTATCTCAGGCTATGAACACGGAGAAGAGGATTTTATTAAAAGATTTGATGTGAGTGAAACATCTTATTTTATTGTAGATGGTCAAGAAACACAAATTGCTCCTTATAACCGACAGTTCCAATCAAAAACTGTAGGTCAAAGGATTGCGGCTATTTTTGCTGGACCGTTTATGAATTTTCTTCTTGCTTTTGTTATTTTATTTTCCCTAGGTTTTATTCAGGGTGCACCAGTAGATGAACCAAGATTAGGGAAATTGACTTCTGATGGTGCTGCAAATGAGTCGGGCTTACAAGAGGGAGATGAAATTCATTCTATTGAAGGTGAATCTACTTCTTCTTGGGGTGAAGTAGTATCAATCATTCAAGAAAATCCGGATAAAGAATTAACATTTGAAGTTGAACGTAATGGCGAAATGTTAAGCTTTGAAGTGGTGCCTGAAGCAACAAAAGTTGGCGAAACTGTCATTGGACGAATTGGTGCATACAATCCTGTTGATAAGTCATTTGGCAGTTCGTTAAAATATGGTTTTGTTGAAACGTATACGTGGACGAAGGAAATTTTAATCGGGTTTGGAAAGCTTGTAACAGGACAATTCTCAATTGACATGCTATCAGGGCCTGTTGGTATTTATGACATGACAGATCAAGTTGCCGAGTCTGGGACAACGAATTTATTAAGATGGGCAGCACTCCTAAGTATTAATCTAGGAATAGTTAACCTGTTGCCGATCCCAGCCTTAGATGGTGGTCGCTTATTATTTTTATTCATTGAGGCATTAAGAGGAAAACCAATTGATCGTCAAAAAGAAGGAATTGTTCATTTTATCGGTTTTTCTTTGCTTATGCTTTTAATGCTTGTTGTTACATGGAATGATATTCAACGCTTATTTCTGTAAAGAAGTTTAATTAAAATAGAGGTGCTCGTAAATGAAACAAAGTATGACGTTTATTCCTACTCTTAGAGAAGTTCCAGCTGATGCTGAAGTGAAAAGCCATCAGCTCATGCTACGAGCTGGATTTATTAGACAAAATACAAGTGGCGTATATAGCTACTTACCTTTAGCACAAAAAGTACTAAAGAAAATTGAACAAATTGTACGTGAGGAAATGAATAAAGCAGGAGCTTCTGAGTTATTAATGCCTGCATTACAGCAAAGTGAACTTTGGCAGGAATCAGGTCGATGGTATTCCTATGGCCCTGAGTTAATGAGATTAAAAGACCGCCATAACCGCGAATTTGCTCTAGGAGCAACACATGAAGAAATGATTACAAGCCTTGTTCGTGATGAAGTGAAGTCATACAAACGTCTCCCACTTGGTTTGTACCAAATTCAAACAAAATTTCGCGATGAAAAACGTCCAAGATTTGGTGTTTTACGAGGGCGTGAATTTATTATGAAAGATGCATATACCTTCCACGCAACAAACGAGAGTCTGGATGAAGGTTATGAAAAAATGTTTACAGCCTACCAAAATATTTTCACACGCTGTGGCTTAGATTTTAGAGCGGTCATCGCAGACTCAGGTGCAATGGGTGGAACTGACACTCACGAATTTATGGTTCTTTCAGAGATTGGTGAAGACACAATTGCATATTCAGACACATCTCAATATGCAGCAAACATTGAAATGGCTCCGGTTATTTCAACATATGAAAAGAGTTCGGAAGAGCATCAATCATTAGAAAAAATAGAAACACCAAACCAAAAAACGATAGAAGAAATTTCTACTTTTTTAAAGATCTCAAAAGAAAATTGTATTAAATCAGTTTTATTTAAAGTAGATGAAAAGTTTGTACTCGTTCTCGTTCGTGGAGACCACGAAGTGAATGATATTAAAGTGAAAAATTTATACTCTGCTTCAGTAGTTGAATTAGCAACAGCCGAGGAAACAAAAGAAGCATTAAATTGTGTTCCTGGTTATGTAGGTCCAATTCATGTTTCAGAGGATGTTGAAGTCATTGCGGATCATGCAGTTGCAGCTATAGTAAATGGAGTATGCGGTGCTAATGAAGAAGGGTTCCACTATACAGGTGTTAATTTAGAACGAGATGCATCTGTTACTCAATATGCTGATTTGCGTTTTATTCAAGAAGGTGATCTTTCTCCTGATGGTGAAGGCATGATTAAATTTGCTAAAGGTATAGAAGTTGGTCATGTTTTTAAATTAGGAACAAGATATAGTGAAGCAATGAATGCTACATTCCTTGATGAAAATGGCCGAACGCAACCAATGATTATGGGTTGCTATGGCATTGGAGTATCTAGAACATTAGCTGCTGTTATCGAGCAGAATAACGACGAAAATGGAATTGTTTGGCCTGAAGCGTTAGCACCATTTCAACTTCATGTGATTCCTATTAATGTGAAAAATGATGCTCAAAGAGAACTAGGTGAAAAGCTATACAATATATTTACAGACCTTGGTTATGAAGTTCTTCTTGATGATCGTCAAGAACGAGCAGGGGTTAAATTTGCTGATTCCGATTTAATCGGCTTACCAGTTCGTGTAACAGTTGGTAAAAAGGCTGAAGAAGGAATTGTAGAAGTTAAAATTCGTAAAACAGGTGAGTCTTTTGAAGTTTCAGTTGATGAACTAGAAGGTAAAGTAAAACAAATACTTGGTAACTAAAAAATAGTTACTGCAAAGACAAAACCATGTTAAAATAATAAAATGAGAAGAAGAGGCTGACTCGATAAATTTAGACAATTTTCTTTTGAATTGTCTAATAATGGGGCAGCCTCTTCAATTGTGAAAAAATAATATTCATGATATTGGGAGAGGGGATATAAAAGGTCATGGACATGTTAAACAACCAAATTGAGCGATTTCAACTCCTGCTCCAGCAAATAAATTTAACAGAAGATGCAGCCGTTGTTCATTTTAGAAATGGATCAATTGCTAGATTAACTGTTCATAAGCAATTGAAAAAATGGCATTTCCATTTTCAATTTGATAAAATTCTACCCTTTGATGTGTACCATTTATTTAAAACAAAACTATCAAAGGCTTTTTCACATATTGCAGATGTATCTTTTACATTTGAAGCAAGAGACCAAGCTTTTGATGAAAAGTTAGTACAAGATTATTGGTCAATTTGTATTCAAGAGATGGATGGTATTTCACCTCCGATGCTTGCTTTACTAAATGAGCAAAAGCCAACCCTTCAAGGGCTGAAGGTAATCGTAAAAACAAAAAACGATACAGAAGCAATGACGATAAAAAGAAAATATGCTTCTCTTATTCAAGAAAGCTTTCAGCAGTTTGGCTTTCCAACCTTTCAAATGGATACGACTGTAGCAGTAACAGAAGAAGAGATTAAGCAATTTCAAGAGCAGAAGCTTCAAGAAGATAAAGCAAGAGGTTTCCAAGCGTTAACTGACATGGAAAATGCAGAAAAAGAGGATTCAATTCAGCCTGAGCTTTCCGGACCATTAACAATCGGTTATACAATTAAAGATGATGAAGAAATTCGAACAATGGCTTCCATTGAAGATGAAGAAAGAAGAGTAGCATTACAGGGTTATGTTTTTGATGCTGAAACAAGAGAATTACGAAGTGGAAGAACATTATTAACCTTTAAAATTACTGATTATACAAGCTCAATACTAGTGAAAATGTTTGCGAGAGATAAAGAAGATGCAGTATTGGTACAAGCTGTAAAGAAAGGTATGTGGCTTAAAGTAAGAGGTAGTATCCAAAATGACACCTTTGTCCGAGATCTAGTTATGATTGCAAATGATATCAATGAAGTTGCACCTAGAGAAAGACAAGATACTGCACCTGAAGATGAAAAACGAGTCGAATTACATTTACATTCACCAATGAGTCAAATGGATGCTGTCACTTCAGTTAGCAAATATATTGAGCAAGCGAAGAAATGGGGTCATAAAGCAATAGCTCTAACAGATCATGCTGTTGCACAATCCTTTCCAGAGGCTTATTCTGCCGGGAAAAAGAATGGAATCAAAGTGTTATTTGGTGTTGAAGTCAACTTAGTAGATGATGGGGTTCCGATTGCTTATAATTCTGAACACCGTTTATTGTCAGCAGAAACCTATGTTGTGTTTGACGTTGAAACAACAGGGCTTTCTGCAGTTTACGATACGATTATTGAGCTTGCAGCTGTTAAGATTCGTGACGGTGAAATTGTTGATCGCTTTGAATCCTTTGCTAACCCACACCATCCACTGTCAGCTACAACAATCGATTTAACTGGTATTACGGACGATATGGTAAGGGATGCCCCAAATGTAGACGTAGTATTAAGGAAATTTAAAGAATGGATTGGGGACGACATTTTAGTTGCGCACAACGCAAGCTTTGATATGGGGTTTTTAAATGTTGGGTATAAAAAACTTCTAGGTGAGGAAAAAGCAAAGAATCCTGTAATTGATACATTAGAGTTAGGTAGATTTCTATATCCTGAAATGAAAAACCACCGATTGAACACTCTTTGTAAAAAGTTTGATATTGAGTTAACACAGCATCACCGTGCTATTTATGATGCGGAAGCAACAGGATACTTGCTTATTAAAATGTTAAAAGATGCTGCTGAACAAGAAATCGAATATCATGATCAATTTAATGAAAATATGGGAAAAGGAAATGCCTACCAGCGTTCTCGTCCATATCATGCAACAATTCTTGCTCAGAATGAAACAGGGTTAAAAAATCTATTTAAATTAGTTTCAATCTCACATATTAACTATTTTTATCGAGTTCCACGAATTCCGCGCTCACAGCTTAATAAACACCGTGAAGGTCTTATTATTGGATCAGCATGTGATAAAGGAGAGGTTTTTGAAGGGATGATGCAAAAATCTCCTGAGGAAGTTGAGGAGATCGCTGCATTTTATGATTATTTAGAAGTGCATCCTTTAGAAGTTTATCAACACCTTATCACGCTTGATTATATAAAGGATAACAATGCTCTACAGGAAATTGTAACGAATATTGTGAAGCTTGGTGAAAAATTAAATAAACCAGTTGTGGCAACGGGGAATGCCCATTACCTTAATCCTGTTGATAAAATTTATCGCAAAATATTGGTTAGTTCTCAAGGTGGAGCTAATCCATTAAATCGCCATGAGCTACCGGATGTTCATTTTCGCACAACAGATGAAATGCTAAATGCTTTTTCATTTCTTGGCACAGAAAAGGCGAAAGAAATCGTAGTAGAAAATACAAACAAAATAGCCGATATGATTGAAGAAGTTAAACCAATAAAAGATGATCTATATACACCAAAAATTGAAGGTGCCGATGAAGAAATTCGGGAAATGAGTTACTCGATGGCGAGAAGTATTTATGGTGAAAATCTACCAGAACTTGTTGAAGCGCGTTTAGAAAAGGAATTAAAAAGTATTATCGGACATGGGTTCGCTGTTATATACTTGATCTCACATAAACTTGTAAAAAAATCACTCGACGATGGATATCTTGTAGGTTCACGTGGTTCTGTAGGATCTTCTTTTGTTGCGACAATGACGGAGATTACAGAGGTTAATCCCCTACCTCCGCATTATGTATGCCCTGATTGTAGGCACTCTGAGTTTTTTAATGATGGATCAGTTGGCTCTGGATTTGATTTGCCAAACAAAGAATGTCCAAAGTGTGGAGCTCAATATACGAAAGATGGACATGATATACCTTTTGAAACGTTCTTAGGATTTAAAGGTGACAAAGTTCCTGATATCGATTTGAATTTCTCCGGTGAATATCAACCTACAGCACATAACTATACAAAGGTATTGTTCGGTGAAGATAATGTTTTCCGTGCAGGAACAATAGGTACAGTTGCAGAAAAGACAGCTTACGGATATGTAAAAGGTTATGCGAATGATCGTAACATCATTTATAGAGGAGCAGAGGTTGACCGTCTTGTACAAGGGTGTACAGGTGTAAAGAGAACAACCGGTCAGCACCCGGGTGGTATTATCGTAGTACCTGACTACATGGATATCTTTGATTTCTCACCAATTCAATATCCAGCTGATGCAACTGGATCTGAATGGCGAACTACTCATTTTGACTTCCATTCAATCCACGATAACTTATTAAAGCTTGATATTCTTGGACACGATGATCCAACTGTTATCCGTATGCTACAAGATTTAAGTGGAATTGATCCTAAAACAATCCCAACCGATGACCCAGAGGTTATGAAGATCTTTAGTGGAACGGAATCATTAGGAGTAACTGAAGAACAAATTATGTGTAAAACAGGAACACTTGGAATTCCTGAATTCGGTACACGATTTGTTCGCCAAATGTTAGAAGATACAAAACCGACAACTTTTTCTGAGCTTGTTCAAATTTCAGGTCTGTCGCATGGTACAGACGTTTGGCTTGGAAATGCACAGGAACTTATCCACAATAAGACTTGTACATTGAGTGAAGTTATCGGCTGTCGTGATGATATTATGGTATACCTAATCTATCAAGGATTAGAGCCTTCTTTTGCATTTAAGATCATGGAATCCGTTCGTAAGGGTAAAGGCTTAACAGATGAGATGATGGAGGAAATGAAAAAACAAGAAGTGCCAGGTTGGTATATTGATTCTTGCTTAAAGATTAAATATATGTTCCCTAAGGCCCATGCTGCTGCGTATGTTTTAATGGCGGTACGTATTGCTTATTTCAAAGTTCATTTACCTCTTTTATATTACGCTGCATACTTTACTGTTCGTGCAGATGATTTCGATATTGATACAATGGTCAAAGGGTCAGCATCTATTAAAGCAAAAATAGAAGAAATTAATTTAAAAGGCTTAGATGCATCACCAAAAGAAAAAAACCTTCTTACTGTTTTAGAATTATCATTAGAAATGTGTGAAAGAGGATTTGCATTCCAAAAGGTAGATCTTTATCGTTCTAGTGCTGATGAATTTTTAATTGATGGTAATACACTAATTCCACCTTTTAATTCAATACCAGGACTCGGAACGAATGCTGCGATTAACATTGTTAAAGCAAGAGAAGAAGGAGAATTTTTATCAAAAGAAGATTTACAGCAAAGAGGTAAGGTGTCAAAAACAATCATCGAATACCTTACTAATCATGGTTGTTTGGATGAATTACCAGATCAAAACCAATTGTCTCTTTTTTAAAGGTTCTTTTCTTATTTAATCTTTTATTCCTTCAAAGGATAAATTTGCATAAAAAACACGGTTATGTTATGCTTTTAGTGGAAATGCTAACGATAAGCAGAGGAAAAGAGTGGGGTAATCACCCACTCTTTCGTATTGTAATCGCCCTCGTCATTCGGATAGTATACTACATACCATTCCCTGCTCAAAAGGCAGGGTTTTTCAGCAGCTAAAGGTGTCAAACTGCTTCTGTTCAGGTTAAGCTAGAGCGCTTAGCTCCGTGTGTAGTCATGGATGAGGGAATGTTCATTTTGAAGAAAAAAGTTCATTATCTAAAAAATAACTTAATTTCACCATTGACTTATGCTTGATGCCTAAAGGGCAGGAGCATTGCGCTTTTCTTACAAGGAGGAAGAGAATGAGCAAAAAAGTAACAGAAATCGTTGAACAATTAGTAACACCAATTTTAGAGGATATGAACCTTGAATTAGTTGATATTGAATATGTTAAAGAAGGCTCTAATTGGTTTCTAAGATTATTTATTGATTCTGAGACAGGCATTGATATTGAAGAATGTGGAGTAGTAAGTGAAAGGCTAAGTGAAAAACTCGATGCTTTAGATCCTATTCAGCATAATTACTTTTTAGAGGTTTCCTCACCAGGTGCTGAGAGACCATTAAAAAAAGAAGCGGATATAAAGAAGGCAATCGGTAAGCAAGTTCATATCAAAACATATGAACCAATTAATGGTGAAAAAGTTTTTGAGGGTGTTTTAACTGATTTTGACGGTCAAACTCTTTTCGTTACTGTTACCATTAAAACTAGAAAAAAACAAATTGAGATTCCGTATGATAAAGTGGCTAAAGCTAGATTAGCTGTAATCTTTTAGCTAACTTTTAAACTAATATCTCCAAATGACTGTTTTACAAATTGTGAAGTTCTTTTATGTTAACTCTCGTTAATGATAAGAATGGTACACAACACATTTCCATGTAGCTTATTTTTTAAGGGGGAGCCGTTAAAATGAGTAGTGAATTATTAGATGCCTTAACAATTTTAGAAAAGGAAAAAGGCATTAGTAAAGAAGTAATTATTGAAGCAATTGAAGCGGCACTAATTTCTGCCTATAAGCGAAACTTCAATCAAGCTCAAAATGTGCGAGTAGATTTAAATCGCGAAACAGGTACGATGAAAGTGTTTGCTCGTAAAGATGTAGTTGATGAGGTTTATGATCCTAGACTAGAAATATCAATTGGTGAAGCGCAAAGTATTAACCCAAACTATGTGGTTAATGATGTTATTGAAATGGAAGTAACACCAAAAGATTTCGGGAGAATTGCAGCACAAACAGCTAAGCAAGTTGTTACACAACGTGTGCGTGAGGCTGAACGTGGCGTTATATACGGTGAATTTATTGATCGTGAAGAAGATATTATGACAGGAATCGTTCAACGAATAGATTCGAAATTCATTTATGTTAGCCTTGGTAAAATTGAGGCATTACTCCCTGTTAGTGAACAAATGCCTAATGAAACATATCGTCCACATGATCGCATCAAGGTCTTTATTACAAAAGTTGAGAAAACAACAAAAGGCCCACAAATTTTTGTATCACGAACACATCCAGGTTTATTAAAGAGGTTATTTGAAATTGAGGTTCCGGAAATCTATGATGGAACAGTTGAAATAAAATCAGTTTCTCGTGAAGCAGGAGACCGTTCAAAAATCTCCGTTCACTCTGATAATCCAGAAGTGGATCCAGTTGGGTCATGTGTAGGACCAAAGGGGCAGCGTGTACAGGCAATTGTTAACGAATTAAAGGGTGAAAAAATTGACATCGTTAGATGGTCGCAGGATCCAATTGAATTTGTTGCTAATGCACTTAGTCCTTCAAAAGTAGTTGAGGTCTTAGTTGATGAAGAAGAAAAAGCAACAACTGTCATTGTTCCAGATTACCAACTATCGCTAGCAATTGGTAAACGTGGTCAAAATGCCCGCTTAGCTGCAAAATTAACTGGCTGGAAAATTGACATCAAGAGTGAAACAGATGCAGAAAAGGCTGGTATTTATCCTGTTCAAAAAACAGACATTGATGATGTTGATGTTGATGATGAACCGCTCTTAACAAGTGTACAAGACCCTGAGTTTAGTGAATAAGAGGTGAAATCACATGAACAATCGTAAAATTCCTTTGCGTAAATGTGTTGCAACAGGAGAGATGAAGACAAAAAAAGAACTTGTCCGAGTTGTCCGGTCAAAGGAAGGCGATGTTTCTGTCGACTTAACCGGTAAAAAAAATGGACGAGGTGCATATATTACTCTTGATAAAGAATGCATTCTTTTAGCAAAAAAGAAAAATATTCTTGCCAATCACTTAAAAGCAAATATTAACGAAGGTGTTTATGAAGAGTTACTTCAATTGGCTGAGAAGGAGAAGCAATAAATAGATGAGTAAGCAGCAACAATGGACGTCCTTATTGGGCTTAGCAAATCGAGCACGAAAAGTTATTTCTGGAGAAGAGCTTGTTGTTAAGGAAGTAAGACAACAACGTGCTAAGTTAGTTCTTCTTTCACAAGATGCATCCGCTAATACAATGAAAAAGGTAACAGATAAATGTAAGTTTTATCAGGTCCCCTTTAAAATGGTTGAAGATCGCTACCAGTTAGGTCAGGCAATTGGTAAAGAAGCGAGAGTTGTTGTAGCGATAAATGATGCAGGCTTTGCTGCAAAGTTAAAAACCTTGCTCGATTAATATTCTTGGGGGTGAACGTATGACAAAAATGAGAGTATATGAATATGCAAAACAAACAAATGTATCAAGCAAAGACATTATTTCTACGTTACAAGAAATGAATGTTGAAGTGAATAATCATATGTCAACAATTGAGGATCATGTTATTACAAAGCTTGATCAAAAATATAAAAGTAATAATGAAGAAAAAGCAGATAATGAATCTTCAAAGAAACCGGGGAAACAAGTGGATAATACAAAAGAGAATCAAAACAACAAACCAAATAACGAACAACAAAAACCTTCAACTAAAAAGCAAGCTCCTAATAATCAAAATCGCGATAATAAAAAGCAAAATCAAGCGAATAATAAACCTTTTAATAACAATAAAGGGAAGAAAAACAATAATAACAAACGAAACAACAACAGAGGTCCTGCACAACAACAACAACCTAAGCCGAAAAAAGAGCTACCTGAAAAAATCACATTCTCTGGAAGCTTATCAGTTGGTGAATTGGCGTCTGAACTTGGAAAAGAGCCTTCTGAAATCATTAAAAAGCTTTTAATGCTAGGAACAATGGCTACAATCAATCAAGAGCTTGACAAGGATTCAATTGAGCTTATTGCTGGTGAATATGGCGTTGAGGTAGAGGAAGAAATCGTTTTTGAAAAAACGGAATTTGAGAAATACGAAGAAGAAGATCGCGAAGAAGATCTAAAAATTCGTCCGGCAGTTGTTACAATCATGGGTCACGTTGACCATGGTAAAACAACGTTACTTGATTCAATCCGAAACACAAAAGTAACAGAAGGTGAAGCAGGAGGAATCACGCAACATATTGGTGCCTACCAAATTATCGCAAATGATCAAAAGATTACCTTCCTTGATACTCCTGGACACGCTGCATTTACAACAATGCGTGCACGTGGAGCACAGGTTACAGATATTACGATTTTAGTTGTTGCTGCTGATGATGGTGTTATGCCACAAACGATTGAAGCCATTAACCATGCCAAAGCAGCAGAAGTACCGATTATCGTAGCTGTTAACAAAGTAGATAAACCAACAGCTAATCCAGATCGAGTGATGCAAGAATTAACAGAACATGGACTAGTACCAGAGGCTTGGGGTGGAGATACTATCTTTGTACCTGTTTCTGCTCTAACAGGTGATGGTATTGATGATCTTTTAGAAATGATTTTATTAGTTACTGAAGTTGAAGAATTAAAAGCGAACCCTAATCGTCGTGCAACTGGAACAGTTATTGAGGCACAACTTGATAAAGGTCGCGGATCTGTTGCAACACTTCTTGTTCAAAATGGTACATTACGCGTTGGTGATCCAATCGTTGTAGGAAATACATTTGGTCGTGTTCGTGCAATGGTTAATGATCTTGGAAGACGTGTAAAAGAAGCGGCTCCATCTACTCCTGTTGAGATAACAGGCTTAAATGATGTTCCTTTAGCAGGGGACCAGTTTATGGTATTTGAAGATGAAAAATCTGCTCGTCAAGTTGGAGAAGCCAGAGCTCAGAAGAAGCTAGATGAACAAAGAAGCGAAGGCTCTAAGCTTAGTCTGGATGACCTATTTGAACAAATTAAGCAAGGCGAAATCAAAGATATCAATTTAATTGTAAAAGCCGATGTACAGGGTTCAGTAGAGGCTTTGGCAGCTGCTTTACAAAAAATTGATGTTGAAGGTGTTCGAGTTAAAATCATCCATACAGGTGTAGGGGCAATAACGGAGTCTGATATTATTCTAGCTGCAGCATCGAACGCAATTGTTATCGGTTTTAACGTTCGTCCAGATGCTGGTGCTAAGAAAACAGCTGACGTCGAAGAAGTAGATATCCGTTTACACCGTATCATTTATAAAGTAATTGAAGAAATTGAATCCGCAATGAAAGGTATGCTTGATCCTGAATTTGAAGAAAAAGTTATCGGTCAAGTAGAAGTCCGCACAACTTTCAAAGTATCTAAAATTGGTACAATTGCTGGTTGTTATGTAACGGAAGGTAAAATTACCCGTGATAGTGGGATACGCCTAATCAGAGATGGAATTGTTATTTTCGAAGGTGAAATTGATACACTTAAACGATTTAAAGATGATGTAAAAGAAGTTGCACGTAACTATGAATGTGGTATCACAATTAAAAACTACAATGATGTTAAAGAAGGCGACATTATTGAAGCGTATGTGATGGAGGAAATCGAACGTAAATGATCGGCTACGTTGATTGTGAATGTTTGATTTATGATACACAGTCATTAAAAGAGAAACGAGCGGTCTTACAAAGAGTTTTAACAAGAATCAAACAAAAGTACAATGTTTCTATTTCAGAAATTGATTTTCAGGACACATGGCAGCATACAAAATTTGGGATTGTTGCCATTACGTCCTCAAAGGTTTCAACAGAAAAGGAATTAAATCATGTCCTAAACTTTATTGATTCGTTTCCTGAAATAGAAAGAACCGTTACAACGTTTGAATGGTTTTAAATGAAGAGGTGATTGACATGAGCTTAAGAGCAAACCGTGTCGGGGAACAAATGAAAAAAGAACTAGGCGATATTATCGGTCGTAAAATAAAAGACCCGCGTATTGGCTTTGTTACTGTAACTGATGTAAGTGTATCTGGAGATCTTCAGATTGCAAAGGTGTTCATTTCTGTCCTAGGAGATGAGGAGCAAAGACAAAATACTCTTAAAGGCTTAGCGAAAGCAAAAGGTTTTATTAGGTCTGAAATTGGTCAACGAATTCGTCTTAGAAAAACACCGGAGATTCAATTTGAATTTGATGAGTCAATTGACTACGGTAATCGTATTGAAACTCTTCTTCATGAGTTAAATGTTGAAAATAAAGAGGAGGATTAACTCCTTTTCTGGGATAGGCGATTTCGTCTATCCCTTTTATTTTTTGAGATACTAACATAAAGCATTTTTTATTCCAACACTATTAAACATTTCTAAATACTTAATAAATGAATGAAGGAGGAACAATATGGAAGGTGTTCTTTTACTTAATAAGCCTGCTGGTATGACATCTCATGATTGTGTCGCAAGAATGCGAAGGTTGGCAAAAACAAGGAAAGTCGGTCATACAGGCACGTTAGATCCAGATGTAACTGGGGTACTTCCTATATGCCTTGGTAGAGCAACAAAGATTGTAGAATATTTAACAGCTGCAACAAAAACCTATGAAGCTGAGGTAACGATTGGTTTTTCAACAACAACTGAGGATGCATCAGGGGAAATTGTTAAAAGGCAAAGTGTACAATCACCTATTTCAGAGGAAAAAGTTAAGCATGTATTAAATTCAATGGTTGGTACAATTGAGCAAGTTCCTCCCATGTATTCTGCTGTTAAAGTTAACGGAAAAAAACTTTATGAGTATGCAAGAGCTGGTATAGAGATCGAAAGGCCGGCTAGGACCATTACAATAAATGAGCTTGTGCTTCTTGGTGATGTTCATAACGAAGACAATCTCACAAAGTTCCGGTTCCGTGTTACTTGCTCTAAAGGTACTTATGTCCGTACATTGGCTGTAATGATAGGTGAAAAATTAGACTACCCAGCACATATGTCACATTTAATTAGAACAAAATCAGGAAATTTTAAAATTGAAGACTGTTTAACTTTTGAAGAAATAGAAAATGCGATCGAAAATGATGAGTTACAAAGCAAATTGCTGCCTATAGGCGAAGCATTATATGATTTGCCGAAACTGATAATCCATGATACTCTAGCAGAGAAAGTAAAAAATGGTGCAGTGTTAGAATTACCGTCACAATTTAAGGACATTGAAGTGGGTGTTCCAATTGTTGTCTATGATCATGACGACCGCTGTTTAGCGATTTATGGAAAGCATCCCAACAAATTAAATTTGATGAAACCCACTAAGGTACTACTAAATGAAGCGTAAGTTGTATGATGAAGTACCTTATCAAATTAAATCATACAGCAAAAAGTGAAAATAGGTGAAGCTACCGTGAAAATAATAAGATTGTCTCAACCACATAACTTAAATCAACTTGATTTTCCTGAAATGGTCATGGCATTAGGCTATTTTGACGGAGTACATAAAGGTCATCAAAAAGTAATAACAAAAGCGAAAGAAATAGCAAAAGGAGCTGGAATGAAAAGTGCCGTAATGACCTTTCATCCACACCCACTTGTTGTTCTTCGTAAAAAGGAAGATATTGATTATATTACTCCCTTAGAAGAGAAAATACAGTTAATACAAGATCTTGATGTAGATTTATTGTTCGTAGTTGAATTTACCAAGGAGTTTGCTGCTTTATTGCCACAACAATTTGTGGATGATTATATTATTAAGTTAAATGTAAAGCATGTTGTAGCAGGTTTTGATTTTACATATGGACACCTGGGCAAAGGAACAATGGAAACTATTCCGTTTCATTCAAGAGAGCAGTTTTTACATACAACTGTGGAAAAAATAACAGATCATGATCGGAAGGTTAGTTCGACTCTGATTCGGGAGGTTATTAGAAGTGGTGATGTTGAGTATGCACAGACACTTTTAGGGAGACCTCATTCAGTTGCTGGTATAGTAGTTCATGGTGATAAACGAGGACGGACAATTGGTTTTCCAACTGCTAATGTTGAGGTCGAAGAGCATTATCTAATACCTCCAACTGGTGTTTATGCTGTTACAATAGATATTGATACTGTTATCTTTGATGGGGTTTGTAATATTGGTTATAAGCCAACTTTTAACAACGACAAATCCCCAAAACCTAGTATTGAAGTTCACATATTTGACTTCAATAGAGAAATTTATGGTCAAAAAGTTTCAGTTTCATGGTATAAACGTATAAGAAGTGAAAAAAAATTCCATAATGTTGATGAGCTCATTGAGCAAATTTCTAAAGACAAGGCTGCTGCCGAACAATTCTTTCATAAAAAGATGGTATAAGCCTTGCATTCTTTATGAAAAAATAGTATTCTAATTGATGTAGTTTAAAACCATTGCTTGGCAAATCGATTCACCAACGTTTGCTCGGTAATTGGGGTTTTTATAATAAGGAGGTGAAAAGGATGGCTATCACACAAGAACGTAAAAATGAACTAATCGCTCAATATAAAACACATGAGTCAGATACTGGATCTCCAGAGGTTCAAATTGCTATCCTTACTGAGGACATCAATAATCTTAACGATCACTTACGTGTTCACAAAAAAGACCACCATTCACGTCGCGGTCTTTTAAAAATGGTAGGTAAACGTCGTAACTTACTAACTTACCTACGTAATAAAGACGTTACTCGTTATCGTGAGTTAATCAACAAGCTTGGTTTACGTCGATAATTACTAAAAAAGCGGGATTTTTTCCCGCTTTTTTAGTGTATTTAAAATTGATTCCTATAAAAAATCGTTACATATAAAAACTACACTGATATGTTGAATTTAATTGGTTCATACTATTACATAACGTGACTAAATAGAGAAGGAGTTTTACATATATGGGACAAGATAAACAAACGTTCTCCATAGATTGGGCAGGTCGAAACCTTACTGTTGAAATCGGCCAGCTTGCAAAACAAGCAAACGGGTCTGTAATGATTCGTTATGGCGATACGGCAGTTTTAAGCACTGCTACCGCATCAAAAGATCCAAAACCTTTAGACTTTTTTCCTTTAACAGTTAATTACGAAGAGCGTTTATATGCTGTAGGAAAAATTCCTGGAGGATTTATCAAGAGAGAAGGAAGACCAAGTGAAAAAGCTATATTAGCTAGCCGACTGATTGACCGTCCGATTAGACCTTTATTTGCTGATGGTTTTAGAAATGAAGTTCAGGTTATTAGTATTGTGATGAGTGTTGATCAAGACTGTTCTTCTGAAATGGCTGCTATGTTTGGATCTTCATTAGCACTTTGTGTATCTGACATTCCTTTTGAGGGACCGATTGCGGGTGTTACTGTTGGAAGAATCAATAATGAATTTGTCATTAACCCAACAGTTGAACAAGCAGAACAAAGTGATATCCATTTAGTAGTAGCTGGTACAAAAGACGCCATTAATATGGTTGAAGCTGGTGCTGATGAAGTTCCAGAAGAAACAATGTTAGAAGCTATCATGTTTGGGCATGAAGAAATAAAACGTTTAATCTCTTTCCAAGAGGAAGTAGCTGCAGCTGTTGGAAAAGAAAAAATGGAAATTGAGCTATTCGATCTTGATGCCGATCTTGAAAAAGAAATTCGAGAGTTTGCAGAGGGTGACTTATTACAAGCTATTCAGGTTCAAGAGAAACATGCACGAGAAGATGCGATCAGCGCTGTGAAAAACAATGTTGTAGAGAAATTTGAGGCTCAAGAAGCCGATGAGAGCACCATTAAGATGGTTAAACAAATCTTATCAAAACTTGTAAAGGCAGAAGTACGTCGCTTAATTACGGAAGAAAAAGTAAGACCTGATGGACGTGGTGTTGATGAGATTCGCCCACTGTCTTCTGAAGTTGGGTTATTAGCTAGAACACATGGTTCAGGTTTGTTTACACGTGGACAAACTCAAGCATTAAGTATATGTACACTTGGAGCGTTGGGTGATGTACAAATTCTTGATGGACTAGGTATTGAGGAATCCAAGCGCTTTATGCACCATTACAACTTCCCACAATTTAGTGTTGGTGAAACTGGACCTATGAGAGGACCAGGACGACGTGAAATTGGACATGGTGCGCTAGGTGAAAGAGCATTAGAACCAGTTATTCCATCTGAGAAAGACTTCCCATATACAGTTCGCTTAGTATCAGAAGTTCTTGAATCAAACGGTTCTACTTCACAAGCAAGTATTTGTGCAAGTACGTTAGCAATGATGGATGCAGGTGTTCCGATTAAGGCTCCTGTTGCTGGAATTGCAATGGGACTAGTAAAATCCGGGGAACACTATACAGTTTTAACAGACATCCAAGGTATGGAAGATGCTCTTGGTGATATGGACTTTAAGGTAGCCGGAACTGATAAAGGTGTAACGGCTTTACAAATGGATATTAAAATAGAAGGCTTATCAAGAGAAATACTTGAAGAAGCATTACAACAAGCGAAAAAGGGTCGAATGGAAATCTTAAAATCGATGCTTGCTACCATTTCCACTCCAAAAGGTGAGCTTTCTCAATATGCACCTAAGATCTTAACAATGAAGATTAATCCAGATAAAATTAGAGATGTTATTGGTCCTAGCGGAAAGCAAATTAATAAAATTATTGAAGAAACTGGAGTTAAGATTGATATCGAGCAAGATGGTACTGTCTTCATTTCATCAGTAAATGATGAGATGAACCAAAAAGCGAAGAAAATTATTGAAGATCTTGTACGAGAAGTTGTTGTTGGACAACTATATCTTGGTAAAGTAAAACGAATTGAAAAGTTCGGAGCATTTGTAGAAATTTTTGCGGGTAAAGATGGTTTAGTTCACATATCGGAGCTTGCAGAGGAACGTGTTGGAAAAGTTGAAGACGTTGTTTCAATTGGTGATGAGCTACTTGTAAAGGTAACTGAAATTGATAAACAAGGTCGTGTTAATTTATCTAGAAAAGCAGTATTGAAAGAACAAAAAGAAAATCAACCAGAACAGCAAGGTTGATTCTATAAAGGAGGCCAGGGTATCCGGTCTTCTTTTTCGATTTAAAAGATTTAAGATGTTACTATAGTATTCCGTTTTTTGTTCTACCTTGTCCCCTTTTTACATATTTTTTAGTGAAAAGGGGGATATTGAATGCAAAGGAAAATGATTCATATCGTGGGATTTGCCTTAATCTTAATTGTTAGCATCGGATTTTTACAAAATCCATTTACATCTTCATATGTTGATCAAATAAAGCATGCTAGTGTAACAGTGTCTAAACATCAAGACGATTTATATGAAGAAATTGCAGCAAAAGCACCGGAATACAATATTCCTGCTCAAAATGCGGAAGTACATAAAGTATGGAAGGCCACGCCTGGTTATAATGGTTTAGAGGTGGATATAGATGAGTCCTACAAGAAGATGAAAGCAAAGGGAACCTTTGATGAAAGCCTTCTTGTATACCGACAAGTCAAGCCTTCTGTTCATTTAGAAGATTTACCTGCTGAGCCAATTTATCGTGGACATCCTGATAAACCGATGGTGTCATTCATTATTAACGTAGCATGGGGAAATGAGTACATACCTGATATGCTTGAGACGCTTAATAAGTACCATGTAAAGGCCACCTTTTTTCTTGAAGGAAGATGGGTAAAAGAAAATCCGGATATGGCAATGATGATTGTAGATGCTGGCCATGAAATTGGAAATCATTCCTATTCACATCCAGATATGAGTCAATTATCCAGCGGTAATATAAGAGAACAACTTTCGAAGACAAACGAAGTGATAAAATCAGTAACTGATATTACTCCAACTTGGTTCGCTCCCCCAAGTGGTAGCTTTAAAAATGAGGTAGTAAAAATTGCGGATGAAATGAGCATGAAAACAGTTATGTGGAGCGTAGACACAATTGATTGGCAGCGTCCAGAACCACATGTGTTAGTTTCAAGAGTAATGAATAAAGTTCATAATGGGGCACTTATTTTAATGCATCCTACTTCCTCTACATCTGAGAGCCTTGAAACGTTAATATTATCCATTAAACAAAAAGGATATTCCTTCGGATCAGTATCAATGCTTGTAAACGAAGAAAGGTTATCAATAAAAGATGTAGATGAGGATAAATAAGAAGAATGGCAACATGAAGGAGGAACTTTTTTGATCAAAAAATATACTTGTCAAAATGGAGTAAGAATTGTACTAGAAAATATCCCGACGGTTCGATCAGTTGCAATTGGTGTATGGATTGGAACAGGCTCACGTAATGAAGAGCCAAAAATTAACGGAGTTTCTCATTTTTTAGAGCACATGTTTTTTAAAGGAACAAAAACAAGATCAGCTCGTGAAATTGCTGAATCATTCGATAGCATTGGTGGCCAAGTAAATGCATTTACTTCTAAAGAATATACTTGTTATTATGCAAAAGTTCTTGATGATCATGCTAACTATGCGCTTGATGTGCTAGCAGACATGTTTTTTAACTCAACATTTGATGAGGAAGAGTTGAAAAAAGAAAAGAATGTTGTTTATGAAGAGATTAAAATGTACGATGATACACCTGATGATATTGTACATGATATTTTAAGTAAAGCTACTTATGGTGATCACCCACTAGGTTATCCTATTCTTGGAACTGAAGAAACTCTTGCATCTTTTAACGGTGATACATTAAGAGAGTATATGAACAATCACTATACTCCTGAAAATGTTGTTGTTTCTGTTGCAGGGAATGTATCTGAAGGCTTTATTAAAGAAGTTGAGAAATTCTTTGGTTCTTATGAAACAAATGCTCAAAAACACGAAATTGGAAAACCAACGTTCTTGGATCAAAAATTAGCCAAGCAAAAGGATACGGAACAAGCACATCTTTGTTTAGGCTATAATGGTCTAGAAGTTGGTCATGATAATATTTACAGCTTAATTGTGTTAAATAATATATTAGGTGGAAGTATGAGCAGTCGCTTGTTCCAGGATGTACGTGAACAAAAAGGACTTGCGTATTCTGTTTTCTCCTACCATTCTTCCTATGAAGATAATGGACTCCTTACAATTTATGGTGGGACAGGAAGGAATCAATTAAATGTATTATTTGAAACAATTCAGGAGACATTATCAACTTTAAAAGCGGATGGAATTACTGCAAAAGAATTAGCAAACAGCAAGGAACAAATGAAAGGAAGTCTAATGCTAAGTCTTGAGAGTACGAATAGTAGAATGAGCAGAAATGGTAAAAACGAGCTCTTACTAGGCTATCATCGTTCATTAGATTCAATCATTGACAAAGTAAATGAGGTTTCTGAAGAAAGTGTAAATACTTTAGCTAACCAATTGTTTACAGATTCTTATTCTGTAGCGTTAATAAGTCCTGATGGAACACTTCCAGAGAGTTTAAAATCTTAATTGATGCGAAAAATGCCTACTATTTTTAATAAATGTAGGCATTTTTTTATAAGGTCCATTGATAAGATATAGTAAGGGGGAATGGACATGAGATTAAGTGAATTAAGTGGAAAAGAAATTGTAGATGTAAAGCGTGCTGAGCGCTTGGGAGTACTTGGCCAAACTGATTTAGAAATTAATGAGCAAACTGGTCAAATTACTACATTAATTATTCCTTCGCTAAAATGGTTTGGCTTAAGAAAGCAAGGACAAGAAATCCGAGTTCCTTGGCAGCATATTAAAAAGATTGGAACAGATATGATTATTCTTGATATCCCAGATGAGCAAATTGAAAAAATTGAATCTTAATTGCTAACGATTGGTGTTAAGCCAATCGTTTTTTTTGTTTGAGAAACATACTGATTTCGTTTAAGCTTCTTCTATCTCCGTCACATCAAAAGACTCTTCTTTAATTTCTTCTGTTTATTCACCCATACAACTATTTCTACATAGTATGTTGAAGTAAGTTATCCTAGGATTTAAAAAAAGAAATTAGAAACACATGTAAAAAGAAGGTGAACTTTCGACATGTTAACTGGATTAAATGTAGCTGTAATCGGTGGCGATGCAAGGCAGCTAGAAGTTATCCGTAAATTAACTGAACTTGACGCAAAGCTTTTGCTCATCGGTTTTGATCAGCTTGATCATGGTTTTACAGGTGCTACAAAAGTCAAGATAGATGAGGTTCAATTTAATGAAATAGATGCCATAATTTTGCCTATCCCCGGTACGAATCATGAGGGGGTCGTAGATACTGTATTTTCAAATGAAGAAGTTATTTTATCAGAAGAATTACTAGAACAAACACCTTCTCATTGTACGATATATTCCGGCATCTCAAATTCATATCTAGATAACCTTGTAAGTACAACAAATAGAAAATTAATTCAATTATTTGAACGAGATGATGTTGCAATATATAACTCAATACCTACAGTAGAAGGAACAATTATGATGGTCATTCAGCATACTGATATCACAATTCATGGCTCAACCATAGCAGTCCTTGGGTTAGGGAGAGTCGGAATGAGTGTAGCAAGAACATTTGCCTCACTAGGTGCAAAAGTAAAAGTAGGTGCCAGAGATACAGCGGATCTAGCAAGAATTACAGAAATGGGTCTTACGCCATTTCATATTGACGATATTCAACGAGAAGTGAAAGACATTGATGTTTGTATTAACACAATTCCATCTTTATTAGTCACAGCAAAGGTAATCTCAAATATGCCGGCACACACATTAATTGTAGACTTAGCATCAAAGCCAGGAGGAACTGATTTCCGGTATGCAGAAAAACGTGGAATTAAAGCATTATTGGCTCCAGGATTGCCTGGAATCGTTGCACCTAAATCAGCCGGGCAAATTGTTGCAAATGTTTTATCACAACTTTTGGGTGAGTTAAAAATAGATGGAAAGGGGTCTTCTTCATGAAATTAGAAGGTAAAAGAATAGGATTTGGAATGACGGGTTCTCACTGCACGTATGAAGAGGTATATCCACAAATTAAGTCATTAATGGATGAAGGAGCTGACATTATACCAGTTGTCTCTCATACTGTGAAAAATACAACTACACGTTTTGGTAAAGCTGGAGAATGGGTAGAGAAAGTTGAAGAATTAACTGGCAATAAAGTAATTGATTCAATTGTGGCGGCAGAGCCACTAGGACCAAAATTGCCACTTGATTGTATGGTTATCGCACCATTAACAGGTAACTCCATGAGTAAATTTGCCAATGCTTTAACAGACTCTCCTGTATTAATGGCAGCTAAGGCTACTCTTCGGACTCATCGTCCTGTAGTACTTGGAATCTCTACAAATGATGCATTAGGATTAAATGGTGTAAACTTAATGCGTCTTATGGCAACAAAAGATATCTACTTTATTCCATTTGGTCAGGATATGCCTGATAAAAAGCCAAATTCAATGGTGGCAAGAATGGAATCATTGTTAGATACAGTATTAGCAGCTTTAGAAGGTAAACAATTTCAACCAGTAGTTGTAGAAAAATTCCGTGATTTAGAGAATTAATTGCACAATTCAATGAAAGAATCATAAATTTTTAATCCATTCGACAATTAATGTGATAGAATAATACGTAAAAGATTTGAAGCTATATATAAAGTATAAAGATATAGCTGGAAGGAGCTAGTGTTAAATGGAAGCAAGAGGTTATCATGTAGCAGTAGTCGGAGCAACAGGAGCAGTAGGGCAACAAATGCTTCATACTTTAGAACAACGTAATTTTCCTATTTCAAAATTAACTTTGCTTTCTTCTGAGCGTTCTGCCGGTAAAAAGGTAATGTTCAAGAATGAAGAATATACTGTTCAAGTTGCAACCCCTGAAAGCTTTGAAGGCGTACAAATTGCGTTATTCAGTGCAGGTGGAAGTGTATCTAAGCAATTTGCTCCAGAAGCTGTAAAACGAGGAGCAATTGTTGTAGACAACACGAGTGCATATAGAATGGATGAAAATGTTCCATTAGTAGTGCCTGAAGTAAACGAAGAAGCTTTAAAAAATCATAACGGGATTATTGCTAATCCAAATTGTTCAACAATTCAAATGGTTGTAGCCCTTGAACCAATCCGTAAGCAGTATGGCTTAAATAAAGTAATTGTGTCAACGTATCAAGCAGTTTCAGGAGCTGGTGCAGCTGCTATTAACGAACTAAAGGAACAGTCAAAAGCTATTTTAAATGGTGAAGAATTTACTCCAGAAATTCTGCCTGTAGGTAGTGATGAAAAGCATTATCAAATTGCTTTTAATGCGATTCCACAAATTGATAAGTTCCAAGAAAATGGATTTACATTTGAAGAAATGAAAATGATAAACGAAACGAAGAAAATTATGACTATGCCCAAGTTGCATGTTGCTGCAACTTGTGTAAGGTTACCTGTAGAAACTGGTCACTCTGAGTCTGTTTATGTTGAAGTTGATTCTCAGGACGTTTCAGCACAACAACTAAAAGAGTTGCTAAAAAATTCAGATGGAATTACTCTTCAAGACGATCCGTCTCAGCAGTTATATCCAATGCCGGCAAATTGTGTTGGGAAGAATGATGTTTTCGTAGGCAGAATCCGTAAAGATTTAGACCGCGATAATGGTTTCCACATGTGGATTGTCTCTGATAACCTATTAAAAGGTGCTGCATGGAATTCTGTACAGATCGCTGAAAGTTTAGTTAAATTACAATTAGTTTAATCTTTATAGGAAGAGAGCATGGTCGTTTGCCAGCTCTCTTCTCTCACGTCTATAGTAGAGGTGTTACAGTTGAAAATTATCGTTCAAAAATTTGGAGGAACATCCGTCAAAGATGATCGTGGTCGTCAAATGGCTCTTGGGCATATTAAAGACGCATTAAATGATGGCTATAAAGTTGTGGCAGTAGTATCTGCCATGGGAAGAAGTGGCGATCCTTATGCTACTGACACACTTTTAGACTTGGTGTATGGAAATATTGGTAACATTTCCAAAAGAGAACAAGATATGTTACTTTCATGTGGTGAAGTTATTTCATCAATTGTCTTTTCAAGCCTCCTAAATCAAAATAAGATTAAAGCTACTTCCCTAACTGGAGCACAGGCTGGATTTATTACAAATGACGATCATACAAATGCGAAAATACTGGAAATGGATTGTGAGCGTTTGTTAGACATCCTAACTAATCAAGATGTAGTGGTTGTGGCAGGATTCCAAGGAGCTTCCATAAAAAGTGGAGATACCACGACTATTGGAAGAGGAGGCAGTGACACTTCAGCAGCAGCTCTTGGTGCAGCATTAGGAGCAGAATATGTGGATATTTTTACAGATGTCGAAGGGGTAATGACAGCAGATCCACGTATTGTCGAGAACGCAAAGCCTTTGACAAAAGTCACGTATACTGAAATTGTAAACCTTGCTTACCAAGGAGCAAAAGTAGTCCATCCTCGTGCAGTGGAAATTGCTATGCAAGCAGAGGTGCCGATTCGAGTTAGATCCACTTATTCAAAATCAACAGGAACATTAGTTACGACAAATCATTCCGCTAAAAAAGGCAGTGATGTTCATGAAAGCCTTATTACCGGAATTGCTCATGTTTCTAATGTAACTCAGATAAAAGTAGCAGCAAAAGAAGGACATTATGATGTGCAGACAGAAGTATTTAAGGCAATGGCAAAAGAAGGAATAAGTGTTGACTTCTTCAACATCACACCTAAATCAGTGATCTATACTGTTACAGATGAAGTAACGAATCAGGCCATTGATATACTTGAGGGGTTAGGTTATGAACCTATCGTTAACCGCCATTGTGCAAAAGTATCTGCAGTTGGAGCTGGTATAATGGGGGTTCCAGGTGTAACTTCAAAAATCGTAACAGCTTTATCAGAACAAGGGATACAAATACTACAATCTGCAGATAGCCATACAACAATATGGGTTCTTGTAAAAGAACATGATATGATAAAAGCGGTCAATGCTTTACATGAAGCTTTTGATCTATCAGAATAAAAAGAGAGAAAAAATGCTTGGAATTTCCTTGATTCATAAGGAAATATGGCGCTGAAGCATTTTACGTCAGAATGCAACATAAGGAGTGAAGGTAAGAATGGGTCTTTTTGGTAAAGTATCAACAGCAATGGTAACACCATTTGATAAAAATGGAAATATTGATTTTCAAAAAACATCAACATTGATTGATTACCTTATAAATCATGGTTCTGATTCATTAGTTATTGCGGGTACAACAGGGGAATCTCCAACTTTAAGTACTGAGGAAAAAGTTGCATTAATTAAACACTCTGTTAAAGAAGTTAATGGCAGAGTTCCTGTTATCGCTGGAACAGGCAGCAATAATACAGCAGCCTCCATTAAATTAACTAAGCAAGCTGAAGAAGCTGGTGTAGATGCTATAATGCTTGTTGTTCCTTATTATAACAAGCCAAGTCAGGAAGGTTTATATCAGCACTTTAAAACCATAGCAGAATCTACAAAGCTGCCAGTAATGTTATATAATATTCCTGGTAGAAGTGTGATCAGCATGACTGTAGATACAATTGTAAGGTTATCGGAAATTCCAAACATTGTAGCTATAAAAGAAGCAAGCGGTAATTTAGATGCTATGGCCGATATCATTTCAAAAACCGACGCTGATTTCGCACTATATACTGGTGATGACGGTTTAACTCTACCAGCCCTTTCAATAGGTGGGAATGGTGTAGTATCCGTTGCCTCACATATTATTGGTAACGAAATGCAGGCAATGATCTCATCTTTTGAAAATGGTGATCATGCTGCAGCAGCAGAGCAGCATCGTACTTTATTACCAATTATGAAACAACTGTTTGCTGCTCCAAATCCTAGTCCTGTAAAAACAGCACTACAAGTTAAAGGCTTGGATGTTGGATCAGTGCGCTTACCTTTATTACCGTTAACAAGTTCAGAACGAAACGAATTAATGGATGTTATTGATAAAAACCTAAGATAAATATATAAGAAGGGATGCTTGAAGTAAGAATAAAAACTTACACAGGTGTCTCTTCTTTTTATTGTCTTTATTAACTGATTAATCCCAAAAATTAAATCATTTTATGCATCTTGGGAAAACACTCATATATTATACGGCGAAAATTTCCTTGTATTCCATTTCTTTCATCAGTTATAATATTTCTAAGTGACGTTGAACGGGTACTTCAGTGGGGAGGATTTTCATGGAAAAAACAGAAAATATAAAATTAATTGCTCTAGGTGGAGTAGGAGAAGTCGGGAAAAATATGTTTGTTGTTGAAATTAATTCTGACATATTTGTTATTGATGCCGGCTTAATGTATCCAGAAGATAGTATGTTAGGAATCGATATGGTCATACCGGATATTACTTACCTTAAGGAAAATGAGGAAAGAATAAAGGGGATCTTTTTAACACACGGTCATGATGAAAGTATCGGTGGCATCTTTTATTTACTCAACAATTTAAGTGTTCCAATTTATGGGACAAAGCTTACTTTGGCTATGGTTGGAGAAAAGTTAAAAGAAAATCGTATGAGACAATCTGTGTTTGTCAAAGAAATTGATAATGAAACGATTTTGTCATTTCCAAGTACAGAAATATCTTTTTTTAGAACAAATCACAGTATCCCCGATTCAGTAGGAATTAGTTTTGAGACTTCTATGGGAGCGATTATTCATACTGGAGATTTTAAGATTGACCAAACACCAGTAGCTGATAGTCATATGGATATCGGCAAAATTGCTAAGTTAGGTGAAAACGGTGTCTTATGCTTACTATCTGATAGTATAAATGCGGAAAGACCAGGTTATTCTGGTTCAGAAGCCATAGTAGGTGGAGAAATTTCAGATGTTATGTACAATGCAGATGGACGAGTAATAGTTGCTGTTTTCGCTTCAAACTTATATCGAATCCAACAAGTCATTAATGCAGCAGTGAAAAACAATCGTAAATTAGCTGTTGTTGGAAAAAATATGAAAAACATATTAAATTTAGCGATAAATCTCGGCTACATCTCTGTTGAAGAGGAAGAACTCTTCATTTCAGTAAATGAAATTGATAAACATGAATCAAATGAAGTGGCCATATTAACAACAAGTAATCATGGTGAGCCACTTGCTGTTTTATCTAGAATGGCTAAGCAGTCACATAAATTGGTGAATGTAACAGATGGAGATACCGTCCTAATTGCTGCAACACCAATACCGGGTCATGAACTGGTATTTTCTAAAACAATTGATCTATTAAGTAGAGCGGGAGCCAATGTGATTTTTGGACAAAAACAAATACATGTTTCGGGACATGGGCATCAGGAAGAATTAAAAATGATGCTTAATTTAACGAAGCCAAAATATTTCATACCAATTCATGGCGAATTTAAAATGCAAAAGGCTCATGAAAAACTGGCAAAACAGGTTGGTATTGAACCTCAAAATATCTTCTTAGTTGATAAAGGAGATGTAGTAGAGTTCAAAGGACAAAATGTTTATACCGGTGCAAAAGTTCCTTCGGGGAACGTTCTGATTGACGGTTTAGGGATTGGCGATGTTGGTAATATCGTTCTTCGAGACCGCCGATTATTATCACAAGATGGCATTTTAATTGTAGTCGTCACACTTAATAAGCAGAAAAAGCAGATAACCTCAGGTCCTGAGATTATCACAAGAGGATTCGTATATGTAAGAGAATCTGAGGAACTAATCGGAGAAGCAACTAAAGTAGTTTCAAACATCGTAGAACGTAGTATGCAAGAACACTCTATTGAATGGTCTTCAATTAAACTGAGCATCCGTGAATCATTAAATCAATTTTTATATGAAAAAACTAAGAGAAGACCGATGATTCTTCCAATTATCATGGAAATTTAATCTAGTGTTAGTTAAAAAGCATTGAGTAGTTTCAATGCTTTTTGTTTTGGTTCTTTTCTATTCATTTGTATGAAAATAGTGAGGTTGTCAATACTACAGAAAGAATGAAATTGGAAAGGATGGCTAGCATGACAAATCATGATCATTACATAAAAAATGAGGCTACTGAAAAACCAGAAGGAAAAGAGACCTCTATTGTAGAAAAAATTCAACAATTAGGACAAACGAATGTTCCTCAAATGGGAAACGATTCAAAAATACACTGTTTAACAATTGTGGGACAAATTGAAGGACATATTCAACTACCACCACAAAACAAAACAACGAAGTATGAACATGTTATTCCTCAAATTGTTGCAATTGAACAAAATCCAAATATTGAAGGTTTATTAGTTATACTTAATACCGTTGGTGGAGATGTTGAAGCGGGACTTGCGATAGCTGAAATGCTATCATCCTTATCTAAACCTACAGTATCAATTGTTTTAGGTGGTGGTCATTCAATTGGGGTTCCAATTGCAGTATCTTGTGATTATTCTTTCATCGCTGAGTCTGCAACAATGACCATTCACCCAGTAAGGTTAACTGGTCTTGTTATTGGGGTTCCGCAAACTTTCGAATATTTAGACAAGATGCAAGAGCGTGTTATTAATTTTGTGACAAAGAATTCAAATATTAGTGAAGAAAAATTTAAAGAGCTTATGCTTTCGAAAGGAAACCTAACTCGTGATATCGGAACGAATGTCGTTGGTGCGGATGCTGTGGAATATGGTTTGATAAACGAAGTAGGTGGGGTTGGACAAGCAATTAAAAAGCTCAATAGTTTACTCGATAAAACTGACGATGATCAGGTGCTTCAATAATGATATATTACACAATGATGCCAGAGGAACTTATGTTTCCTCATACAGAAGAAGAATATAAAAAGCAATCAGTCATTGAAATGAATGGGATACAATTGCTTGTTCAACAATCTGAGAATGCCCAATACGAGATTATACGAGTATTAAGTAGCGATCCACAGCACTTTTTAAATTCAGAGTTATGTCCAGGTCAAAAAATTACTATGTCTCTTTCTACCATCTAGTTCTATTATGTTATAATAAAATAGATCTTCTTTGATAAGGCAGCCATTTCGGCTGCTTTCTTCATTGTAATTTAAATAACAAATAACTGTGTATTATGCCTTTGGCTGCATTCATTTTACTCATATCATTACATACTCGAAAGAAACAAAGGTGATAAAAGATGGCAAAACGAAAAAGAAGACAAAAACAGTCAAAGGATGATTGGAAGAAGACCCTAAAATTTGAGTTGGCAGGCTTAATCATTTTAGCAATTGCTCTTATTACAATTTCAAAGCTTGGATTTGTGGGAACAACATTCGTTCATTTATTTCGATTTTTTAGTGGCGAATGGTACATGCTCTTCCTTATTGGAATTGTCCTGTTTTCACTGTTCCTTATATGGAAGCGGCAGATACCAACTTTATTTAGCAGACAAATGATAGGAATATATTGTGTAACAGCATCATTGTTATTATTAAGTCATGTAACATTATTTAAGATGCTTTCACATAATGGTACCTTCGCTTCACCAAGTGTGATTTCAAATACTCTTGAGCTATTTTGGATGGAAGTAAAAGGTGAAGCAAGTACTGTTGATTTAGGCGGGGGAATAATTGGAGCAGTATTGTTTGCTGCCTCTTATTATTTATTTGCAGAGGCTGGATCAAAAATTATTGCAATTGTCTTAATTGTAATTGGAGTTCTTTTGATTACTGGAAAATCCCTTCAAGCTACACTAGCGAAGATTCTTCTTCCTATTGGTGGATTTATCAAGAACCAAACTATTGGCTTTTTAGAAGATATGAAAAATCTACCCAAGGCCCTAAAAAAGCAAAAGAAGCAAAAGCCTAAAAAGAAGAAGAAAGAGAAAAAAGATTCAGATGATGAAATAATCGATGAAGATTTAGAGGATGAAGAAGATGTACTTCAACCTATCATATCAAGCTTTTCTGACACAGAGAATGGTCAGCAAGAAATGATTATACATACGATGGAAGAACAAGAACAACCTTCTTTCGAGCCTAAAGAAAGAAAAGCAGATCATGAAAAGCAACAACCATCATCTGATGAATCTAGTGAGGTAAATGAGGCACTTCAAACGATATCATTTGTTGAAGTAGAAAATAAAGATTATAAGCTACCACCACTTGATTTGTTAAAAGCTCCAAAACAAAATTCACAGCAGGCAGATAAGAAAAACATTTATGAAAATGCAAGAAAACTTGAAAAAACGTTTCAAAGCTTTGGTGTAAAAGCTAAAGTGACACAAGTTCATTTAGGACCTGCGGTTACCAAATACGAGGTTTATCCGGATGTCGGAGTAAAGGTTAGCAAAATTGTTAACTTAAGTGATGATCTTGCGTTAGCATTAGCAGCAAAAGATATTCGAATAGAAGCTCCAATCCCGGGTAAATCAGCAGTTGGTATAGAAGTACCTAATTCGGAAATCGCAATGGTTTCATTAAGAGAAGTGTTAGAATCAAAAGCAAATGACCGACCAGATGCTAGACTATTAATAGGCCTAGGAAGAGATATCTCAGGTGATGCGGTTTTAGCGGAACTAAACAAAATGCCCCATCTTTTAGTTGCAGGTGCTACAGGAAGCGGAAAGAGTGTTTGCATTAATGGGATCATTACTAGTATTTTAATGAGAGCAAAACCACATGAAGTAAAATTGATGATGATTGATCCAAAAATGGTTGAATTAAATGTGTATAACGGAGTACCACACTTGCTTGCACCAGTTGTAACAGATCCCAAGAAAGCATCACAGGCATTGAAAAAAGTTGTTAATGAAATGGAAAGAAGGTACGAACTTTTTTCTCATACAGGTACAAGAAACATAGAAGGTTATAATGAAGTGATCAAAAGAAATAACCGTGAGGAGGAAGCAAAGCAACCGGAACTCCCATATATTGTTGTCATTGTTGATGAGCTTGCAGACTTAATGATGGTAGCATCTTCTGATGTAGAAGATTCTATAACGAGACTTTCGCAAATGGCACGTGCAGCTGGAATCCATTTAATTATAGCGACACAGCGTCCATCAGTTGATGTTATTACAGGTGTTATTAAGGCAAATATCCCTTCTCGTATTGCCTTTAGTGTCTCCTCCATGACAGATTCAAGAACCATATTAGATATGGGAGGAGCTGAAAAGCTACTTGGAAGAGGGGACATGCTCTTCCTACCTGTTGGAGCCTCTAAACCAGTTCGGGTACAAGGTGCATTTTTATCCGATGAAGAGGTAGAACAAACAGTTAACTTTGTTATTGCCCAACAAAAAGCTCAATATCAGGAAGAAATGATTCCAACTGAGGTTGTGGAAACAACTAGTGAAGTTGATGATGAATTGTTTGATGAAGCTGTCCAACTTGTTGTTGATATGCAAACAGCCTCTGTATCTATGCTTCAAAGGCGATTTCGTGTTGGATATACAAGGGCTGCAAGATTAATAGATGCGATGGAAGAACGAGGAATAGTCGGACCATATGAAGGAAGCAAACCACGAGAAGTCCTTATTTCAAAAGAAAAACATGAAGACATTACTTCTTAATATCATGACTAAACAGAGACAACCTTTAACTAAGTTGTTTTCTGTTTAGTTTTTTTATTTTGGTTTGGCTATTTACCTATTAAAATCATCGACAAAATGTGACAAAAAGAGTAAGATATAAATGCATTGTATGAAGAGTCATATTATGGGTATAAGTTCACCCTTAGAAACAAACGATAGGAAAGAATTCCTTTCCTTATTCGACAATTTTTACTAGTTTCTATTTATTTATAGCATAAAACATGATATAGTAATTTCGGTTAGACTAAGGTGTATAACATCTGATGTCTGATCTCTTGTATATAGTGGGGATAACTGGGGGCGCGTTTCAATGACCATAAAATCTGATAATCGGCATTTGTATTTACAAGTGATTGATAAGATCAAAGAAGATATTGAAAATGGTACATATCGAGAAAGAGAAAAATTACCTTCTGAATTTGAATTATCGAAAAGCCTTGGTGTAAGTAGAGCGACTTTAAGAGAGGCATTACGAACACTTGAAGAAGAAAACGTTATCATTAGAAGACATGGTGTAGGTACTTTTGTGAATTCTAAACCTAGATTTACCTCAGGTATTGAGCAATTAAATAGTGTCACAGCTACGATTGAACAAGCTGGTTTAAAGCCTGGTACTATTTTTTTATCATCTTCAATTACTGGAGCAACAGAAGACGATGTGAAAAGGTTTAAATGTGAAAAAACAGAAGAAATATTTTTGCTTGAACGGGTAAGAACCGCAAACGGAGAGCCTGTTGTATATTGTTTAGATAAAATCCCAACTAAAGTACTGCCTGACACATTTGATCATGAACAAGAATCTTTACTTAAATTACTTGAAGATAAAGCAAATATTTACATAAGCTACGCAGTTACACATATTGAACCAATTGGTTATCATGAAAAGATTTCTCCAATATTAGAATGTGATCCCGAAACATCATTATTGCTTTTAAAACAAATGCATTTTAATGATCAAGATCAACCAGTACTATACTCATTAAACTATTTTAGAGCGGACCATTTTAGTTTTCATGTAGTAAGGAAACGTTTATAGGTAAAGAATAGGTAGTGATACATACTTTTTCAATAATAAAGTATGTAAGGAAATCTCCGCTATATCGTGCTTAACTCCTAAAGGTTGTTTAAAATGTATGAGAGTACATAGCTCTTTACTTTAAGGAGGTGGTTGGCCAAGGTAGGCTATACGTTTGGGTTTTATGTTATTTTAAAATACTTTTTAGGGGGCTTTAATGATGAAGAAAAGAAATGGATTAGCATTATCACTTTTTCTTGCTGCAGGAACATTGTTAGCAGGATGTGGTGGTGCTGACAAAAATGAAGGCGCTGGCGGTGAAGGCGGCGGAGAAGCAAAAGAAGATAATTTTTCTGTTGCGATGGTAACTGATATTGGTGGTGTGGATGATAAATCATTTAACCAATCTGCTTGGGAGGGTCTTCAAGCATATGGTGAAGAAAATGGTTTAGAAAAAGGAACTGACGGCTTTGATTACCTTCAATCAAAAAGTGATGCAGATTATGCAACTAACTTAAATACGTTAGCTCGTAAAAACTTTGATTTAATTTATGGTATTGGTTATTTATTACAACCTGCTGTAGATGAAATTGCACAACAACAAAAAGATACACACTTTGCAATTGTTGATAGTGTTGTAGAACAACCAAATGTTGCAAGCATTACATTCAAAGAACATCAAGGATCATTCCTAGTAGGTGTTGTTGCTGGATTAACAACGAAAACAAACAAAATTGGTTTCGTTGGCGGTGTTGAGGGTGACCTTATCAAGAAGTTTGAGGTTGGATTTATTGAAGGTGTTAAAGCTGTAAATCCTGATGCAACTGTTGAAGTTCAATACGCAGGTTCTTTTGGGGATGCTGCAAAAGGTAAGCAAATTGCTTCAAGTATGTATGGGTTAGGTGCTGATATTATTTACCATGCTGCTGGTGGTACTGGTAATGGTGTATTTTCTGAAGCGATTGACTTAAAAGTAGAAGATCCAGACCGTGAACTATGGGTTATTGGGGTAGATAAAGATCAACATGAAGAAGGTAACGGTACAACAAAAGATGGTGAAGAATTCAATATTACTCTTACATCTATGGTTAAACGTGTAGACGTTGCTGTTAAGGACCTTGCTGAAAAAGCAAAAGCTGGTGAGTTCCCTGGTGGTCAAGTAATTGAGTATGGTATTGAAGAGGAAGCAATTGGTATTGCTCCGAGTGACGAGCATTTATCTGAAGAGGTAAAGGCAAAAGTAGAAGAGTATGAACAAAAAATTGTTAATGGTGAAATTGAAGTACCAACAAAATAATGAATAGGGGTAGGGCTGACTTAGATAATCCTTTAGATTCCTCCAACAATAATTATTATTTGGGGTTTCTATACAGATATAAGTCAGCCCTTATTCCTGAAAATCATTAAATGCAAATATTCTAACAATTCATTCGATTCCCTTTTTGTAAGAACATCGATGACTTTCCTATACATAAAAGTAATGATAAAGGGTTATAGTTAATGAATTATATTATGTCATCAAGATAATGAAAGGTTTAGTAGATTTGCATTTGGTGATTTTCATACCAGCTAGTTTTTAGCAAAATGAAACGTGAGAACCATAAGTTGTTCAGGAAAAAGGAGTGAGCAAGTTGGAATATGTAATTGAAATGCTAAATATTCGTAAGGAATTTCCTGGCATAGTAGCAAATAATAATATTACGTTACAAGTGAAAAAAGGCGAAATTCATGCCTTATTAGGCGAAAATGGTGCAGGAAAATCAACTTTAATGAATGTTCTTTTTGGCTTATATCAACCTGAAAAAGGGGAGATAAAAGTAAAAGGGAAAAAAGTAGATATTACCAATCCTAATATAGCGAATGATTTAGGGATCGGCATGGTCCACCAGCATTTTATGTTGGTCAACACTTTTTCTATTACAGAAAACATTATATTAGGAAATGAACCTAAAAAAGGAACGACAATCAATATAAAAGATGCCGAAAAGCAGGTTAAAGAGATATCTGAAAAATATGGTTTAGCAGTAGATCCGTCGGCAAAAATATCTGATATATCCGTAGGGATGCAGCAACGTGTAGAAATTCTAAAAACTCTATATCGTGGCGCTGAAATCTTAATTTTTGATGAGCCGACAGCAGTACTTACTCCACAAGAAATTAAAGAATTAATTCAAATCTTAAAGACGTTGATAAAAGAAGGAAAATCAATCATCTTAATTACACATAAGTTAAAAGAGATTATGGAAGTCTGTGATCGGGTTACGGTTATACGTAAAGGTGAAGGAATTGGCACAGTTAATGTTGCTGATACAAATCCAAATGAGTTAGCTTCCCTAATGGTAGGGCGTGAGGTGTCCTTTAAGACTGAAAAAACTCCTGCTAAACCGAAGGAAGATGTATTAACTATTAATGATCTCATCGTAAAGGATAATAGACAAGTTGCAATGGTTAATTCATTGAACTTATCTGTACGAGCTGGTGAAATTGTCGGTGTTGCAGGTGTAGACGGTAATGGTCAAACTGAATTAATTGAAGCTATAACAGGATTAAGAAAAGTCAGCTCTGGTTCTATTAAAATTAACAACAAAGATATTACAAATTATCATCCTAGAAAAATAACTGAATCAGGGGTTGGACATATCCCACAAGACAGACATAAACATGGACTCGTGCTAGACTTTCCAATTGGTGAGAACATGGTTTTACAATCATATTATAAGCAACCATTTTCAAAAAGTGGTGTACTGAACTTTAAGTCCATTTATGATAAAGCAAAGGAACTTATTAAGGAATTTGATGTTAGAACACCAAGTTCTTCAACTCTTGCTAGAGCTCTTTCGGGCGGAAATCAACAAAAAGCGATAATAGGGAGAGAGGTTGATCGTAATCCCGATTTATTGATTGCAGCTCAACCTACGCGAGGTCTTGATGTTGGTGCGATTGAGTTCATTCATAGCCGACTAATTGAGCAGCGTGATAAAGGGAAAGCAGTACTACTAATTTCTTTTGAACTGGATGAAATTATAAATGTTAGTGATCGAATTGCTGTTATTTATGAAGGGCAAATCGTTGATATCGTGGATCCTAAAGAAACAACTGAGCAAGAACTCGGACTCCTTATGGCGGGAAGTAAGCGTCAGAAAGAAGGTAACCAGTCATGAATTTAAATCGTTATATGAACTTATTAATTCCTGTAATTGCGGTCATCTTAGGATTAATCTCAGGTGCAATTATCATGCTTGTTAGTGGATACAATCCAATTGCTGGCTATAGTGCATTATGGTATGGGATTTTTGGTGACACTTATTATATGGGTGAAACAGTTAGACAATTAACACCGTATATTCTTACTGGTTTAGCTGTTGCCTTTGCTTATAGAACAGGACTATTTAACATTGGTGTTGAAGGTCAAGTAATTGTTGGCTGGTTAGCAGCAGTTTGGGTTGGTGTTGCGTTTGAGTTACCGGCAATTATACATCTCCCATTAGCTATTATCGCTGCTGGATTAGCGGGGGCATTATGGGCCTTTGTTCCTGGGTTTTTAAAGGCTAAATTTAAAGTCCATGAAGTAATCGTTTCAATTATGATGAACTATGTTGCACTTCACGTGACGAATTATCTCATAAGAGAGGTTATTACTGATAACAGTGATTCCACTGATAAAATATTCCCATCTGCATCACTACGTTCTGAGTTTTTTGAAAGTATAACAGATTACTCACGTATGCATTATGGAATTTTTATTGCTTTAATCGGTGCTTTTATTATGTGGTTTTTACTTGAGAAAACAACCAAAGGTTTTGAACTACGAGCTGTAGGATTCAATCATGATGCAGCACATTATTCTGGTATGAATGTTAGTCGTAACATCGTTCTATCTATGGTCATATCAGGTGTTTTCGCGGGCGTTGCCGGTGCTATGGAAGGTCTTGGAACGTTTGAATATGTGTCAGTTAAAAATGGATTTACCGGAATAGGATTTGATGGTATTGCTGTTGCACTTATTGGTGGGAACGCAGCGATTGGTATTATACTATCAGGAGCTTTGTTTGGCGGGTTAAAAGTTGGGGCGTTAAATATGCCTTCTGAAGCTGGTGTTCCAAATGAGCTTGTTGAAATCATTATTGCGCTTATTATCTTCTTCGTTGCTTCTAGCTATTTTATCCGTTGGATATTATTTCGTTTTAAAAAGGAGGGGAAATAAGTGAGCATACTACAAGCTTTAGAAATCATTATCCCAACAGCTTTATTCGTTGCGGCTCCACTTATTTTCACTGCACTTGGAGGAGTTTTTAGTGAACGTTCAGGTGTTGTTAATATCGGTCTAGAAGGTTTAATGGTTATTGGTGCTTTTGTAGGAATTGTATTTAATTTACAGTTCGCTGAAGTATTTGGAAATGCTACTCCGTGGCTATCCATCGTTGCCGCTATGGTTGCTGCATCTATCTTTTCATTACTACATGCTGTAGCTTCTATTACATTTAAAGCAGATCAAGTTGTAAGTGGTGTTGCAATTAACTTCTTGGCGGTTGGTTTAACATTATTCCTTGTTAAAAATATTTATGAAAAAGGGCAAACTGATCGAATCAATATTAGTTTTAACAAAATGGATGTTCCGTTACTAAGTGATATCCCGATTATTGGAAAAATATTTTTCTCAGGTGGATATGTAACTTCTTATTTAGCCATTTTCACTGCAATTATTGTTTGGTATGTAATCTTTAAAACACCATTTGGACTTCGTTTACGTTCGGTAGGAGAACATCCAATGGCTGCAGATACTATGGGTATTAATGTAACTAGAATGAGGTATATAGGTGTTCTATTAAGTGGTGCATTTGCCGGTGTAGGTGGTGCTGTTTATGCTACCATTATTTCTAGAGACTTTAGTCATGCGACGATAAGTGGTCAAGGATTTATGGCACTTGCAGCAGTAATATTTGGAAAATGGCATCCACTTGGAGCAATGGGAGCAGCTTTATTCTTTGGGCTGGCTCAAGGCTTGAGTATTATAGGTGGAACAATCCCATTTTTACAAGATATACCAGCTGTTTATTTACTTATCCTTCCTTATGTTTTAACAATTCTGGCATTAACAGGATTCATCGGTCGTGCTGATTCACCTAAAGCATTAGGAACACCATATGAAAAGGGAAAACGATAATAAAAAAGCTTCTCCAAACTGGAGAAGCTTTTTGTCTTTGAGTTGGCTTTTTTATTAGAAAAGACACCCGGGATAGACTGTTTTTATGCTTTACTGGACCCTCTCATGTCCAGTTGGCTATCTTTTAAGATAGCATCGCCTGCATGGACAATTTTTAAAGCCCTCGAAGGGTTGTCCAGCATTAGCACTAGCCTTTACGTGTGTAGAGCTAATGAGATGTGATCCGCTGACAACTTCTTTTTAATAGCTGTTTCCAAGATTTCGATGAAGATCTCCTCGAACAATTCCCTTTCTGCAAAATGGCGTTCGTAATTCTTCCTGAAGGTGGAGAAGTGAGGAACAGAATCACGGAATTCCAATCCAAGAACCAACGATATGTCATATTGGTCTGGGTTTCCTTGATTGTCTGACGCATAGAGCGAATACCAAAGATATATTGGATGAATGGGAGCTTGATTAACAGAACTGCATCAATGCTTGGGCGACCCACTTCCGAATAGAGATCCTTAACTCGATCATAGATGAAAGAGAAGTCTATGGCAGCTTCCAGCTTACGGACCAAATGATCTTAAGGAACAAGCTGATCTACGGTAACCATCTCTAATTGATCTCGTGCGATTGAACTCTTCTGTGATAACATCTAAATCACCTCATATTATTTTATTACTGCTGCACATAAAGTTTAAAGTTTCTGTTGATTGTATAGTGGAAGGCGCGCAGACTCCTGCGGGAGCAGCTGGACAGGTGAGACCCCGCAGGAGCTAGCGACGAGGAGGCTCACCGCCAGCCACGCGGAAAGCGAAGCGCCTGAAACGGAAATCAACAGCCCCCTTTCACCTCAAGCCAAAATAAAAACACTGTGAACACCATGCTGAACTAACTGTTACTTAATTCCAGTATATGTTAGACCAATATTACGCAAAATGAACTTGTTAACAAAATAATCTTAGACAGGTGAAGAAAATATGGGAGCACCAAAGAAGCTTGATTTACTTGCATTATCATCTGTTCCTCTTGTTATGACATTAGGAAATTCAATGCTGATTCCTGTTTTACCTCTCATCTCAAAAAAATTAAATATTAGTGCCTTTCAAGTATCTTTGATTATTACCGTATATTCAATTGTAGCGATTATTTTAATTCCAATAGCGGGATACTTATCAGATCGGTTTGGGCGAAAAATTGTGATGGTTCCATGTTTAATTATTGCTGGGGTAGGTGGAGCGGTTTCTGGATGGGCTTCTTGGAAAATTGAAGATCCTTACATATGGATCTTAATAGGACGTGTGCTTCAAGGAATTGGTTCTGCAGGGGCGGCACCAGTTGTTATGCCACTAGTAGGCGATATGTTTAAAAGTGATGAAGAAATAAGTGCTGGCCTTGGGTTAACTGAAACAGCAAACACTGCTGGTAAGGTGTTGAGTCCTATAATTGGTGCAGCTCTTGCAGCCTTTTTATGGTTCCTACCGTTTTGGTTTATTCCTTTTTTTAGTTTAGTTAGTGTTTTGCTAGTAGCCTTCCTTGTAAAAGTACCAAAAACAAAAGATAAAGAAGTACAAACAGTCAAGGAGTTTGCCCACTGTGTAAAAGGTATTTTTGCTGAAAATGGTAAATGGCTTTTTGCCATTTTTGCTGTTGGATGTATTATCATGTTCGTTCTATTTGGAATTTTGTTTTTCTTGTCGGACATGTTAGAAAAACAATATAACATTAATGGAGTTAAAAAAGGGTTAGTTTTAGCTATTCCATTGCTGGCTTTATCGATTAGTTCTTTCATATCTGGAAAGAAAATAGGTCAAAGTAAAAATCTAATGAAAACCGTTATTATCGTTGGCATGGGATTAGTTACAATTTCATTTATTGCATTAAGAGTACAACACACCTTGATGTTTTTAATTTCTTTCTTAGTTTTAACTGGGATAGGTATTGGGATTACCCTACCAAGTTTAGATGCTTTAATTACAGAGGGTATTGAAAAAGAAGAAAGAGGGACAATTACCTCAATATATAGTGCAATGAGATTTATTGGTGTTGCGGCAGGGCCTCCAGTTTATTCTTATTTAATGTCTGTTAGTGAACATCTTGTCTATTACATCTCTGCTGGTTCAAGTGTTATAGCAGTTATGGTTGTGTTACTCTTTATCCAGGTTAAGGATCTAGAAAAGGATCCAAAGCAAATGCCAAAATTGGCTTAAAGAGACCGAAATCTTCGGTCTCTTTTTGTATAGAATTTTATGATAAGAGTTAGGATAAGATAGTAATTAAAAGTGTATTATTTCCTTTATTATCCTTGTATTGATATAATTACAAACAAATTGAAAATAGTAAAAAGGAGGGTCTTCATGTCTTATTTTCATGAACAGCAAACAGATGTAAATGGTCTATCTTTGCATACAGTCTCAACATCAAAGTTCAAAACAAATACGATTGTCCTTAAGTTATTAGCCCCTTTAAGTGAACAGGATGTTACATATAGAGCACTATTACCATATGTACTTCAAAGAGGGACAAAAAACTTCCCATCTAGCACTGTTTTAAGACAGCATTTGGATGAACTTTATGGTGCAACACTGCATGTTGATTTATCAAAAAAAGGTGAAAATCACATCATTTCTTTTCGAATGGAAATAGCAAACGAAAAATTTCTAACAGATGCTACTCCATTATTAGAACAAGGGATTAAATTTTTATCAGAAATTTTATTGCAACCAGTCACAGAAAATGAAGCATTTCAGGATGAAATAGTTTCCCAAGAAAAACGTACCCTCAAGCAACGTATTCAATCTGTGAATGATGACAAAATGAGGTATTCTAATTTAAGACTTGTACAAGAAATGTGTAAAAATGAGCCATATGCTTTACATGTAAATGGTGAAACAAAAGATGTTGATAAAATTGATGCAAAATCTTTGTATGAATATTATCAAAAATGCATTCAGACAGATCATATAGATTTGTATGTTGTTGGTGATCTTGATCAAGGCGAAGTCGAAGGGTATGTGAATAAATATTTTACTTTTGACAACAGCCGCCAACCTGTAGTCCAAACCCCTTACACTACGAAAGAGATAAAAGAAAAAGAAGTAATTGAAGAACAGGATGTAAAGCAAGGAAAGTTAAACATCGGTTATCGAACAAATAGTACGTATAAAGATGAGGATTACTATGCCCTGCAGGTCTTTAATGGTATTTTCGGTGGTTTTTCACATTCAAAATTGTTTATCAATGTTCGCGAAAAAGCGAGTTTAGCTTATTATGCAGCATCAAGGGTAGAAAGTCATAAAGGTTTATTAATGGTTATGTCAGGTATTGAAGTTCAAAACTATGATCAGGCAGTTTCGATTATAAAAGAACAGATGGCTGCAATGAAAAACGGAGATTTCACTGAACAAGAGTTTGAGCAAACCAAGGCTGTCATTCGAAATCAATTACTAGAAACTGTTGATACTGCTTATGGCTTAGTTGAAATTGTTTATCATAACGTTATCGCAAATATAAATCGATCATTTGAGGACTATTTAAATGGCATTGAAAAGGTAACAAAAGAAGAGGTAACTATAGTTGCTCAGAAGATTGAGCTAGATACAATTTATTTCTTAAAAGGAATGGGGGGAACGGCATGACAACAAATCCTATTCGCTTCGATCAATTACAAGAATCATTATATTACGAAAAAATGTCAAATGGGCTTGATGTCTATGTGTTACCTAAAAAAGGTTTTAACAAAACTTATGCCACTTTTACGACAAAATACGGATCAATTGATAATCGATTTGAACCATTAAATGAAAAAGAGATGATTTCTGTACCAGATGGAATTGCTCATTTTCTTGAACATAAATTATTTGAAAAAGAAGATGGAGATGTATTCCAGCAGTTTAGTAAGCAAGGAGCTTCGGCAAATGCTTTCACATCCTTTACACGAACAGCATATTTATTTTCTAGCACAAGCTCAGTTGAACAAAACTTAGAAACATTAATTGATTTTGTTCAAGAGCCCTACTTTTCAGAAAAAACAGTGGAAAAAGAAAAGGGAATTATCGGTCAAGAAATAAATATGTATGATGATAATCCTGATTGGCGTTTATATTTTGGATTAATTCAAAATTTATATCAAAATCATCCTGTTAGAATTGATATTGCCGGAACAGTTGATTCTATTGCTAAAATTACGAAGGATTCCTTGTATGAATGTTATAATACTTTCTACCATCCAAGTAACATGCTCTTATTTGTTGTGGGTGCTGTTGAACCAGAGGAAATATTAAAGCAAGTTAGAACGAACCAAGATAAAAAAGATTTCACAGCTCAACCTGAAATAAAAAGGGAGTTCCCAGATGAACCAGTTGGGGTATTTAAAAAAATTGAGAAATTAAAGATGAATGTTCAAAGCTCAAAATGTTTAGTTGGATTAAAAGCTAAAAATCCTAATCGAGTGGGAAAAGAACTGTTGAAATTTGAGCTTTCTATGAATATAATTCTCGATATGCTCTTCAGTAAAAGTTCAAAGCACTACGAGGAATTATATAAAGAAGGCTTAATTGATGACACATTCAGCTATGATTATACAGAAGAAAAAGGGTTTGGGTTTGCTATGATTGGTGGAGATACGGAAAATCCAGATCTTCTTGCAGACAAAATTAAACAAGTATTATTTAGTGCCAAAAACGATGGTGTGGATTTCACAACATTCCAGGCAACTAAAAAGAAAAAAATTGGGGCATTTCTGAGAGCCATTAATTCACCTGAATACATTGCCAATCAATTTACACGTTATGCATTTAATGAGATGAACCTTTTTGATGTAGTCCCAATGTTAGAATCGTTAACTCAAGAAGATATGACAAACGTATTACAAGAAGCAGTAGATGAAGAGTTATTTTCAGTATGTCAAGTGGTGCCTAAATAATTATTGAAAAGGTCTGACTCAGTCAGATCTTTTTTCAGTATAATAGGGAAGCAGTAATACCTTTAAAAGGAAGCTAACATCAGGTACATATAGAATAATTACTAAAGGAGACGTTATGGATAAGTACGCACTTATAACTGGGGCGAGTGGTGACATCGGCATGGCCATTTCCAAAAAATTAATTAGTCAGGGGTATCATCTATATGTTCATTATCATCAAAATGAAAAGGTATTAAATGAACTGAAAAGCTTGTATAAAGACAGCTTAATTCTCCCAATTAAAGCTGATTTGACAAGTAAAAAGGGTGTACAAGAATTACTTAAACATATACATATGCCTGTTGAATTGGTTGTTTTTAATAGTGGGACGAGTCATTATGGGTTGGTAACAGATCTAAATGATGTAGAGATTGATCAAATGGTAGAGCTACATATAACGAGTCCATTTCGTTTAATACAAAAGCTAATCCCTTCGATGATTACAAAACGTAAAGGTAATATTATATTCATATCATCTATTTGGGGGATTACAGGTGCTTCTTGTGAGGTCTTGTATTCAATGGTGAAAGGTGGACAAAATGCTTATGTGAAGGCTCTCGCAAAAGAGCTGGCACCAAGTCATATTAGAGTTAATGCCATTGCACCAGGAGCGATTTCTACTAAAATGCTTGCTCAATTTACAGAAGAGGAATTGATTCAGCTACAAGAAGAAATTCCACTAGGAAGACTGGGTAAACCTGATGAAATTGCAGAGACTGTAACTTTTTTATCATCAGAAAAATCCTCCTATATAACAGGTCAAGTTATTTCCGTAAATGGTGGATGGATTTAAAAAAAGAAATTGGTATAGAATACTCCTTTCCTTGGAACAATAATCTTGTATCAATTATAAAGGAGGAACTCCTATGTCTGTATTAGATAATTGGAATGAGTGGAAAAATTTCCTAGGTGATCGTTTAGATCATGCCCAAAACGAAGGAATGAACGATCAAGTTATTTCTAACTTAGCGTTTGAAATTGGTGATTATTTAGCGAAACAAGTAGAAGCTAAAAACCCACAAGAAAAAGTACTAGCAGATTTATGGAGTGTCGCGTCTGAGCAAGAACAACATGCGATTGCAAACATGATGGTTAAACTTGTTCAAAACAATGGTTCACACTAAGAGAGGAGAGATCCTCTCTTTTTCTTTGATTCAACAGGTGATCTATTTTAGTTTAGAAATCATTTTAACTTATACGTTTCTTTCTCTCTTTCTTCTTTGAGAAAAATCATTTATTATAAATAATAGTGGTTGTTTAAAGAGGAGGGTTTAATTTGCCATATGAGTGGTACTTGGAATATGAGATTCAAAAGAACCGTCCCGGTTTATTAGGAGATGTGTCTTCCTTATTAGGGATGTTGGCAATTAATATTATTACAATTAATGGTGTTGACGATTCCCGTCGAGGTCTTTTACTAAAGTGTGAAAGTAATGATCAAGTCCGCAGACTTGAATCAATTTTAAATACAATGGATAACATAACTGTTACAAAGCTTAGAGTTCCAAAACTTCGTGATCGATTAGCGGTTCGACATGGTCGTTATATTCAAAGAGATGCCGACGACAAAAAAACTTTCCGATTTGTGCGTGATGAACTTGGACTATTGGTTGATTTTATGGCAGAATTATATAAGCAAGAAGGCCATAAGTTAATTGGAATTCGAGGGATGCCTCGGGTGGGAAAAACAGAATCAATTGTGGCTTCAAGTGTTTGTGCAAATAAAAAATGGTTGTTTGTTTCTTCTACGTTACTTAAACAAACCATTCGTAGTCAGCTGATTGCTGATGAATATAGTGAAGATAATGTGTTTATTATCGATGGAATTGTTTCAACGAGAAGAGGATCTGAAAAACACTTACAGCTTGTAAGAGAAATTATGAGGCTTTCTGCTACTAAGGTTGTTGAGCATCCTGATATATTTGTACAGAATACAGAGTATACAATTGATGATTTTGATTACATAATAGAAATTCGCAACGAGCCTGACGAGGAAATTACATATAAAGATGTTGAAGAAGGACCAACAATGTTTGACTCTTCAAGTCTTTCAGGATTTGACTTTTAATTATGGGGTGTTACGGTTGAGTGAACTAGGAAATCGACTGAAACAAGCAAGAGATGAAAAAAATATGAGCTTGGACGATCTCCAGGAAATAACAAAAATTCAAAAGCGTTATTTAATTGGCATTGAGGAAGGCAATTATGCAATGATGCCTGGTAAATTTTATGCAAGAGCATTTATAAAGCAATATGCTGAAGCAGTTGATTTAGATCCGGAAATGCTTTTTGAAGAATACAAGAACGATGTACCAAGCACACACAAGGAAGATGTTCCTGAGCAGCTATCAAGAGTAAGAACACATAAACAATTGCCTAAATCTGCGTCTAAGTTTCTAGACTTTTTACCTAAGCTTTTAACGATAGCTGTAGTTGTAGTATTGGCTATTTTATTATGGCTCTGGAGACAAGATGCAGCTAAAGATAACGCAAATAATGAAAACAATGTGTCTGAAGCAAATGACGTTGAATTTGAAAAAGTAGAAAATACGACAACAACTGATGATGAGGCAAACGAAGAGGAACCTGCCCAGGAAGAAGCTCCTCAAGAGGAAACAACAGAGCCAGAAGAACCTGAAACAGCTGCTCAAAGCCTTTCTGTAGTGGAAGGATCAACAACGACTTATGAGCTATCAGGTGCTGAAAAGTTTCAGCTGGAAGTTGTTGCAAAGGATCGGACATGGGTTAGAGTTAGAAACGGAAAAGGTAAAACATTCTATGGAGAAGAAATTCCTAAAGGTGAAACAAAAGTAAATGATTTAACCGCAGAATCAGAAATAACAATTAGAGTTGGAAATGTACCAGGGACAGACTTAAAAATTAATGGTGAGCTCCTGCAATATCAAGATACAAAAACCACGCCACAGGACATCACCATCATTTATAAGAAAGAATAGGGGACTGACTCAGGAAGAAGAGTATGAACTACTACATTTTTAGTAGGGGTTCATACTCTTTAACGGGTCGTCCCATTTTGCATGTCAATGCTTGAGTTTAATCAAAATGGAGGAATATACATGAATTTGCCGAATAAAATTACCATTTCAAGGATTCTTTTAATACCAGTTTTTATGGTTATAATGTTAGTCCCATTTAATTGGGGGGAATTAACGTTTGGTTCAGAATCAATCTTAACAACTCATTTTGTAGGAGCTATTCTATTTATTGTTGCATCAACAACTGATTGGATTGATGGTTATTATGCAAGGAAATTGAATCAAGTTACGAATCTTGGTAAATTTCTTGATCCATTAGCAGACAAGCTACTTGTGTCAGCTGCTCTAATTATTTTAGTGGAGCTGGGGGCTGCACCTTCCTGGATGGTTATTCTAATTATAAGTCGAGAATTTGCAGTAACCGGTCTTCGCCTTGTGTTAGCGGGAGAAGGTGAGGTAGTGGCAGCCAACATGTTAGGGAAAATCAAGACATGGACGCAAATTATTGCCATTTCAGCTTTATTACTTCACAACTTACCATTCGAATTTATGAACATTCCGTTTGCTACAATTTCTTTATGGGTTGCAACATTCTTTACTGTTTATTCTGGTTGGGACTACTTCATTAAAAATAAACAAGCCTTTGTAAATTCTAAGTAAGGGGGATTGTTCATGAATATAAGAACAGAGATTATCGCCGTTGGTTCGGAGTTGCTTTTAGGTCAAATAGTGAACTCTAACGCTCAATTTTTATCACAAGAGTTAGCTGAACTTGGCTTGAGTGTATATTATCATACCGTAGTAGGAGATAACCCTTCCCGTCTAGAATCAGCAATTAACATTGCAAAGGAACGTTCTAATGTTATCATTTTTACTGGAGGCCTCGGTCCGACTAAGGATGATTTAACAAAAGAAACAATTTCAAAAGTGTTAGGAAGAGAGCTAACGTTTGATGTGGAAGCTTTAGAAAGTATCGAACGTTATTTTACTCAAACAAAACGTATCATGTCTGAAAATAATAAAAAACAAGCATTGGTTATTGATGGCTCCTACATTTTAAAAAATGACTATGGTATGGCTCCTGGAATGGCTGTTGATATTGACGGAATGATTTATATGCTATTGCCAGGCCCACCTAGTGAAATGAAGCCAATGTTTGAGAATTATGGAAAAGAATATTTCCAAACAAAACTAGGTTTTCAAGATAAAATTATCTCACGTGTATTAAGATATTTTGGAATTGGTGAATCCCAGCTTGAAACAGATATACAGGATATTATTGATGGACAAACAAATCCAACAATTGCTCCTTTGGCAGCAGATGGAGAAGTTACATTAAGGCTTACAGCGAGACATAAAGATGAACATCTTGCACAAAAACTCCTTGATGAAACAGAGAAAAGAATTAATGACCGTGTAGGTGAGTTCTTCTATGGTTATGAACAGACAACCCTTGTTCACGAATTGAAGAAACTATTGATGAAAAAAGGGAAAACAATTTCTGCTGCAGAAAGTTTAACAGGTGGAATGTTTTCTGAGTACATGACATCTTTAGATGGTGCTTCCCAAATTTTTAAAGGTAGTATTGTTTCCTATACAAATGAAGTAAAAGAGAAAATGTTGAAGGTGCAAAAGCGTACACTTGAACAATTTGGCGCAGTTAGCGAGGAATGTGCAAGGGAAATGGCTGAGCAAATCCGAAAGCTCTCTAAAAGTGATATAGGCATTAGTTTTACAGGTGCTGCAGGACCAGAACCACATGAGGGCCAGCCTGTAGGGACCGTTTTTATTGCCATTTCTATGGGGGATCAGGATTCCAATGTTTATAAACTGAATCTAGCTGGATCTAGAAAGGGAATTCGTGTTCGCTCGGTAAAGTATGGATGTCATTATTTAGTCAAACTATTAAACGAAATTGAATGATATAATGAAGTCTGTTAAGCACTAATCTACTATTAGACATTTGCTTAGCAGTCTTTTTTTCTATGAAGAAAAGAGTCTGTTTTTGTTGTGAAAATCAACAAACCGTCAGAAAACAAGTAAAAATTAAAAATAAAACTCACTTACTATCTAAAATTTACTTTTTCTTTATATAAAAAAGTAGATATATAGTGACTTTAAAACATTAAAATAAAATAATCGAATAAATGTTCGCTTTTTACTTGGCAAACAAGATAAAAACAGGTATATTTATTATAGATGAACTTTAAGGAGGAAATTTTGTGAGTGATCGTCAAGCTGCCTTAGATATGGCGTTAAAACAAATAGAGAAGCAATTCGGTAAAGGATCTATTATGAAATTAGGAGAGCAAACAGATCGAAAGGTATCAACTGTTCCAAGTGGTTCATTAGCACTTGATACTGCTTTAGGTATAGGTGGGTATCCTCGTGGTAGAATCATAGAAATCTATGGTCCTGAAAGCTCTGGTAAAACAACTGTAGCACTACATGCCATCGCTGAGGTTCAACAGCAAGGTGGTCAAGCAGCATTTATTGATGCTGAACACGCACTTGACCCTGTATATGCACAAAAACTTGGTGTAAACATCGATGAATTACTACTTTCACAACCTGATACTGGTGAACAGGCACTAGAAATTGCAGAAGCTCTTGTACGAAGTGGCGCCGTTGATATTTTAGTTATTGACTCGGTTGCAGCGTTAGTACCTAAAGCTGAAATTGAAGGTGAGATGGGTGATTCACATGTCGGTCTTCAAGCAAGACTGATGTCTCAAGCATTACGTAAATTATCAGGTGCTATAAATAAATCTAAAACAATTGCTATTTTCATTAACCAAATTCGTGAAAAAGTAGGCGTGATGTTCGGAAACCCTGAGACAACTCCAGGTGGTCGTGCTTTAAAATTCTATTCTTCTGTTCGTTTAGAAGTTCGCCGTGCTGAAACACTTAAACAAGGTAATGATATGGTCGGAAATAAAACTAAAATTAAAGTAGTTAAAAATAAGGTGGCACCTCCTTTCAAAGTAGCAGAAGTTGATATTATGTACGGTGAAGGAATTTCAAAAGAAGGCGAAATTATCGATATGGGTTCGGATTTGGATATTGTTCAAAAGAGCGGTTCTTGGTATTCGTATAATGAAGAACGTTTAGGTCAAGGTCGAGAAAATGCCAAACAATTCCTAAAGGAAAACCCTGAAATACGTTTAGAAATACAAGGTGAAATCCGTAAACATTATGGTCTAGACGAAGAAGTTACTGCACCAGATGAAAGTCAAGAAGAGATGAATTTATTAGGGGAATAAGCATTTAATTAAGGGGCGTTTTGCCCCTTTTTTATTTTTATTTTAAAAAATAATGTGAAATTTGTCTAAATACATATGGATTATAGAATTTTATTAGTAAGAAAACGATAAATAATCTTTGCATAAAATATTGTGACATAATTCTACAAAAATCATCCTTTTTCGCTAGTTATCACAAAGGTCATGGAAATAAGATTGTACAAAATGCTTGGAAACATTATAATGACAGGCTTGACAAGAAAAATTCACAGATTTACAATTGAGATGTATATTTTACAATTTTGTAGAATGATGATTGAAGCATTTTGAAAGCCGAAAATGTTGGTACTTGAAAAAGTCTTATGTCAAATAGTTTAAAGACGCAAGGTTCAACATGAAAACAAAGCTTTGTGCTGTATGTTGACAACTTATAATTGAACAATGTACATGCCGACACTTTAATCTAGAAAAAACAAGTTCATAGCAAGAGGAGGTGTAATAATGGACGTAGTATCAATAATCATCTCCATTTTGCTTGGCCTAATCGTCGGTGCAGTTGTTGGCTATTTTGTTCGTAAGTCTATTGCCGAAGCAAAAATTGCTGGTGCTAGTAATGCAGCGGAGCAAATTCTTGAAGAAGCAAAGCGTGATGCTGAGGCTACTAAAAAGGAAGCGCTTCTTGAAGCGAAAGATGAAATTCATAAGCTCCGCACAGATGCAGAACAGGAAGTTCGTGAGAGAAGAAACGAGCTTCAAAAACAAGAAAATCGCTTATTACAAAAAGAAGAGAATCTGGATCGTAAGGATGAGTCTTTAGATAAACGTGAAGCGATGCTAGAGAGAAAAGAAGGTTCTCTTAATGAAAGACAACAGCATATTGAAGAGATGGAAAGCAAAGTGGACGAGGTTGTGCGTAAACAGCAAACAGAGCTTGAGCGCATATCTAGCCTTACAAGAGATGAAGCAAGAGGAATAATTCTTGAAAAGGTAGAAAATGAACTCACACATGATATCGCTGTAATGATCAAAGAAAGCGAAAATCGTGCTAAAGAAGAAGCTGACAAGAAAGCGAAAGAAATCCTGTCACTTGCTATTCAACGATGTGCGGCAGATCATGTAGCTGAAACTACTGTTTCTGTTGTTAATCTTCCAAATGATGAAATGAAAGGTCGTATTATTGGACGTGAGGGACGTAATATTCGTACGTTAGAAACATTAACGGGGATAGACCTTATCATTGATGATACACCTGAGGCAGTGATCCTGTCAGGTTTTGATCCAATTCGACGTGAAACGGCAAGAATTGCCTTAGACAAGCTTGTTCAAGATGGTCGTATTCACCCAGCACGTATTGAAGAGATGGTTGAGAAATCTCGTCGTGAAGTGGATGAATATATTCGTGAAATTGGAGAACAAACAACGTTCGAAGTTGGAGTTCATGGGCTTCATCCTGACTTGATCAAGATTCTTGGTCGATTGAAATTTAGAACAAGTTACGGTCAAAATGTTTTGAAGCACTCTATGGAAGTTGCGTTCTTATCAGGATTAATGGCTGCTGAGCTTGGAGAAGATGAATTACTGGCAAAACGAGCTGGTTTACTTCATGATATTGGAAAAGCTATAGACCATGAAGTTGAAGGTAGTCATGTGGAAATTGGTGTAGAACTTGCGACAAAGTATAAAGAGCATCCTGTTGTCATTAACAGCATTGCATCACACCATGGTGACACAGAACCTACATCGATTATTGCGGTTATTGTGGCAGCTGCTGATGCATTATCTGCAGCAAGACCAGGTGCACGTAGTGAAACACTAGAAAATTATATTCGTCGACTAGAAAAGCTTGAAGAAATATCTGAATCTTACGAAGGTGTTGAGAAATCATTTGCCATTCAGGCTGGCCGTGAGGTTCGTATCATGGTTAAACCTGATAGCATTGATGACTTACAAGCACATCGCTTAGCAAGAGATATTCGAAAACGAATTGAAGAAGAGCTCGATTATCCGGGTCATATAAAAGTTACTGTGATTCGTGAAACAAGAGCTGTTGAATACGCAAAATAAAGTGGTGCAGAAATGCGCCACTTTATTTTTGCTCAATTTTGTGTAACACTAAATCTATGAACGACGGATCCTGTGTGAGTTCAACAAAAAAAGTCTAGACAGTAAGATGAGAGAAAGGAAGTACATATGAAAATTTTATTTATAGGTGATGTGTTTGGTTCACCTGGTAGAGATATGATTAAAGAGTACCTACCTAAACTGAAAACAAAATATCAGCCACATGCTATTATTATTAATGGAGAAAATGCTGCACATGGAAGAGGGATTACAGAAAAGATGTATCAGCAGTTTATTCAAGCTGGTGCCCATGTCATTACAATGGGGAATCACACTTGGGATAATCGTGAAATTTTTGAATTTATCGATAAAGCACCTAATATGATTCGCCCTGCGAACTTTCCAGAAAATAATCCTGGAAAAGGAATGGTATATGTAAATGTTGCAGGAAAAGAGATAGCTGTAATCAATTTGCAAGGCCGTGCATTTTTGCCACCTTCTGATTGTCCATTTAAAAAGGCTGATGAGCTAATTGAACAAGCCAAAAAGCGTACATCTATTATTTTTGTTGATTTTCATGCAGAAGCAACTAGTGAGAAACAGGCAATGGGCTGGTATTTAGACGGGCGTGCATCAGTTGTTGTTGGGACGCATACGCATGTTCAAACAGCTGATGATAGAGTTTTAGACAAAGGAACAGCGTATATTACAGATGTTGGTATGACTGGGCCTTATGATGGCATATTAGGCGTAGATAAAGAAATGATTTTAAAACGATTTCTTACAGGTCTACCTGTTCGTCATGATGTGGCTAATGGTAGAACCCAATTAAGTGGCATTGTGGTTGATATTAACGATAAAACGGGCAAGGCTACAAAAATTGAAAGAATTCTTATTAATGATGATCATATGTTTTTTGAATAGCAATTAACATAAATGATTGAAAGAAATGAGAGTGGGAGACGAACGGGTGGGAATATTGTTGATCAATTGTCTTTAAGGGATCCACTTCATCCAGACGATTCTTCAAATTACATAATGTAGCATAACATTTAGAATTTTTCGAAATAATGTGCGAACAAGCAGGAATATTTTCCAACTCTAGTGAATATAGTATCAATGGATATATAACTAACACTGTTTAAAAGGAATGTTGGGGAGCTCCTTTTTAAACAAGATATGCCAATGATTGTTCTAATGAACACTCAAGGATTCATTGAAAATGAAGGGGGAACTAGAAATGGAAATATTAAAGGTTTCAGCAAAGTCAAATCCTAATTCAGTCGCTGGTGCATTAGCTGGAGTATTAAGAGAAAGAGGTGCAGCTGAAATTCAAGCAATTGGTGCTGGTGCTCTTAATCAGGCAGTGAAAGCTGTAGCAATTGCTAGAGGCTTTGTTGCTCCAAGTGGTGTTGATTTAATATGTATTCCTGCTTTTACGGATATTCAAATAGACGGAGAAGAACGTACAGCTATTAAACTCATTGTGGAGCCAAGATAAGCTTCATTCATGATGGAAGAGTTGTAGGTAACATAGGGGTTTGACTCAATAGGAGTCAAACCCTGTTTTTTTTTATATTGTATCCTATTAATAGATTAAACTAGTCTAACGTACGAGAGGAGAAGATCATACATGGCACTATTTGATGCGCATTGTGATATGTTATTTAAGATATGGGAAGACCCAACTATAAATGTTTCTGAAGATGAGAAGTTACATGTTTCTATCTCAAAGTTAAAGAAAATGGAAAAACCAATACAATGCTTTGCTATTTTTGTACCAGAACGCGTCCCATTTGTTCATAAACTAGATGTGGCTCAGCAACAAATTAACATTTTTTATCAAAAAGTTCTAAATGAGTTTAATGAGGTCAAATTGCTTAAAACAAAATCAGATATCGACCATTTAAAAGAGGAAGAAATAGGAGCTATTTTAACTTTAGAAGGCTGTGATGCAGTCGGTGACCGGCTTGAAAATCTTGAATTATTGTATGAACTTGGAATTCGTTCAGTTGGCTTAACGTGGAATTACGCAAATCTTGTGGCAGATGGTGCACAAGAAACAAGGAATGCAGGTATAACGAATTTTGGTAGGGAAGTTATCGCATTCTTAAATAAGAAAAGGTTATGGACAGATTTATCTCATGCAAGTGAAAGAAGCTTTTGGGAGGGATTGGATTTAGCTGATTATCCGATTGCGTCACACTCTAATACTCATCATCTTTGTCCACATGTAAGAAACTTAAAGGATGAGCAAATTGTTGCGCTTTTTAGGAAAAACGGAATGATAGGTATAACATTTGTTCCTTTTTTTACGACAAATCATGATCAACCAAAGATTAAGGACTTGTTAAAGCATATAGATCATTTATGTTCGTTAGGTGGAGAAAATCATATTGGGTTTGGATCTGACTTTGATGGAATAGAACAAACAATCGAAGGACTTGAAAATTACTTGTGTTATGAACTATTTATCAACGAGCTTCAACGTCATTATCCAGAATCTTTAGTTGAAAAATTTATCTATCAAAATTTTGTGAATCATGTTTCATATTAATAAAAATCAGCTTTTTCAATTCGATAAACTTTTGAGTAAAGTCTTGTAATTTTTTCTTGTTAGGTCTAAAATTGAATACGTTTAGTATTAATTCCAATAATTTCACTAGAGTTTAGAAATTTCTATAAAACTGAACGTTATTGAAATGTGAAAAAGATAGAATAATAAAACATATTGCTTTAAATGAGGGGTGTAGAAACACATGATTAGTCAACTTTCATGGAAAGTTGGGGGACAGCAAGGAGAAGGAATTGAAAGTACAGGTGAAGTATTCTCTATTGCATTAAACCGACTAGGGTATTATTTATATGGCTATCGTCATTTTTCTTCTCGAATTAAAGGTGGTCACACCAATAACAAAATTCGTGTAAGCACAACAAAAGTTCAAGCAATTTCGGATGATCTTGATATTTTAGTAGCTTTTGACCAAGAAACAATTGATGTCAATTTCCACGAACTTCGTGCAGGGGGAATTGTGCTTGCAGATGCTAAATTTAATCCTACTATTCCAGAAAATGAGCATATAACTCTATTTTCAGTTCCCTTTACTGAAATTGCAACAGAGCTTGGAACTTCTTTAATGAAAAATATGGTCGCTATTGGCGCAACAAGTGCAATACTTGATATTGAACCAAGTCAATATCATGAGGTTGTAAATGAAATCTATGGCCGAAAAGGCGAACAAATTGTAGAGAAAAATATGCAGGCAATTAAAAATGGAGCAAAATATTTGAAAGAACAACTTGAGTTCCAACGTCAGGATCTCTATTTAGAGAAGGCAGACGGTAAAAAACGTATGTTTATGATTGGAAATGATGCGATCGCTTTAGGAGCCATTGCAGGTGGCTCACGTTTTATGGCTGCATATCCAATTACACCTGCTTCAGAAATTATGGAATATTTAATTAAAAAATTACCGAAGTTCGGCGGTGCGGTTATTCAAACAGAAGATGAAATTGCTGCTTGTACAATGGCAATTGGAGCCAACTATGCTGGAGCTCGTACATTTACAGCATCTGCCGGACCTGGCTTATCTTTAATGATGGAAGCAATCGGTCTATCAGGTATGACGGAGCAACCACTTGTTATTATTGATACACAACGTGGGGGTCCAAGTACAGGTTTACCAACCAAACAGGAACAATCGGACTTAATGGCTATGATTTATGGTACTCATGGAGAGATTCCGAAGGTTGTAATGGCTCCAAGTACAGTTGAAGAAGCATTCTACGATACTATTGAAGCGTTTAATATCGCTGAAGAATATCAAGTTCCTGTTATTTTATTATCAGATTTACAGCTTTCTCTTGGGAAGCAAACAGTAGAACCACTAGATTACAGCAAAATTGAAATTCGCCGTGGTAAGCTTGTTGCAGAGGAGCTTCCAGAAGTTGAAAACAAAGCATACTTTAAACGTTTTGAAGTAACTGAGGATGGTGTTTCTCCTCGTGTCATTCCAGGTGTAAAAAACGGAATTCACCATGTCACAGGGGTTGAACATGATGAAACAGGTAAGCCATCGGAATCTGCTTTGAATCGTGTAGCTCAAATGGATAAACGTTTAAGAAAACTTAATAACATGCAATTTAATAACCCTGTTTATAAAAATGTTCAGCATGAAAATCCTGATGTTTTACTCGTAGGTTATTTATCAACACGTGGAACTATTGAAGAAGCTATGCAGCGTCTAGAAGCTGATGGAATAAAGGTAAATCACGCTCAAATCCGCCTTATTCATCCATTCCCAAGCGATGAAATCCTTCCATTAGTTGAAGCGGCTAAAAAAGTAATTGTCGTAGAAAATAATGCAACAGGTCAACTTGCGAGTCTTCTTAAAATGAACGTAGGATATGCGAATAAGATTTCTTCTTTACTAAAATATGATGGTAATCCATTCCTACCTCATGAAATTCATACTAGAAGCAAGGAGTTGATCTAACATGGCAGCAACATTTAAAGATTTTCGTAATAATGTAAAACCAAACTGGTGTCCAGGCTGTGGTGACTTTTCTGTACAAGCAGCAATTCAACGTGCAGCAGCGAATGTTGGACTAACGCCTGAAGAGCTTGCAGTTGTTTCTGGTATTGGCTGCTCAGGGCGTATTTCAGGTTACATTAATTCATATGGATTCCACGGAATTCATGGTCGTTCTTTACCAATTGCACAAGGTGTTAAAATGGCAAATAAAGACTTGACTGTTATTGCCTCTGGTGGAGATGGCGATGGATTTGCGATTGGAATGGGTCATACTATTCACGCTATTCGTCGTAATATTGACATTACTTATATTGTCATGGACAACCAAATTTATGGATTAACAAAAGGACAAACTTCTCCTCGAAGTGATGCTGGATTTGTGACGAAGAGCACTCCACAAGGTTCAATTGAATCTGCATTATCGGTTATGGAAATGGCCTTAACAGCTGGTGCTACATTTGTAGCACAAAGCTTCTCTACAGACCTTAAAGATTTAACAGCATTAATTGAAGCAGGTATTAATCATAAAGGATTTTCGTTAATTAACGTGTTCAGTCCTTGCGTAACGTATAATAAAGTAAATACGTACGATTGGTTTAAAGAGAATTTAACAAAGCTTTCAAATGTAGAAGGGTATGACCCACATAATAAAGAAGTGGCGATGCAAACTCTTATGAAGCATAATGGATTGGTTACGGGTTTAATCTATCAAAATACAGAACAAAAATCTTATCAAGAAAGTATTAATGGGTATAGTGAAACACCTCTTTCTCAAGCTGATTTAACAATAGATGAGGAAGAATTTAATAAAATGTTAGCGGAATTTATGTAGTGACTTAAGAGAGGACTGATTTTATTATGCAGTCCTCTTTTTTGCTATAAAAAAATCATTGAGGAAGAATTAGGTAAAATGAATCATATTTAATATTTTATTTTATAAGCAGCCAATCGTCCACTGTGTACGGACTCTGATGTTTACAAAAAAATATAACATGTTAAAATGTTGTTAAATATGCTTTTGTAATTAAGGGGTGTTCACTGTGAACGGAAAAATGAAAGCGCTTATAAAACATCATAGAGGATACGGGGCACAGTTAGAAATGGTAACCATTCCACAAATTTCAGAAAATGAAGTATTAATTAAAGTAAAAGCAACATCAATTTGTGGGACTGATGTTCATATTTATAAATGGGATGAGTGGTCAGCAAGTAGAGTAAATCCACCTTATATTTTTGGTCATGAGTTTTCTGGAGAAGTTGTTGAGATTGGAGATAAAGTGACAAATGTTAAAGTGGGTGATTCTGTTTCCGCGGAAACACATTTAGTCTGTGGAAAATGTCCGCAGTGTTTAACGGGTAAAGCACATATTTGCAATGCTACTAAAATCATTGGTGTTGATACTGGAGGGTGTTTTGCAGAGTTTGTTGCGCTGCCTTCAACAAACTTATGGAAAAATCCTAAAGATATGCCATATGATCTTGCCTCTATTCAGGAACCAATGGGAAATGCTGTTCACACCGTGTTAGCAGGCGATGTAATTGGTAAAACAGTTGCTGTTATCGGGTGTGGCCCAATTGGAATAATGGCTGTAGGAATAGCAAAAGCTGCTGGTGCAGCTCAAGTTATTGCGGTAGATATAAATGAATATCGATTACAGCTAGCAAAACAACTCGGTGCAACGACAATTGTGAATTCGAAATGCCAAGATCCTTTACAAGTTGTATATGAATTAACTTATGGTCATGGAGTAGAGGTTGTATGTGAAATGTCAGGTCAGCCTGTTGCAATTAACCAGGGGTTTAAAATGGTAACAAATGGAGGGCGCGTGTCGATTCTAAGTTTACCTACAAAACCAGTCGAATTTGATGTTACAAATGATATTGTTTTTAAAGGAATAACGATTCAAGGAATAACCGGGAGAAAAATGTTTGAAACATGGAAGCAAGTTTCCGCTTTAGTTCATTCAGGACAGGTCAATGTAAAATCACTTATTACACATAGATTTTCATTAGAGCAATATGAAAAAGGTTTTGAGTTAATGATGGATGGTAATTGTGGAAAAGTAATTTTACACCCATAAGTGAAAGTGTTTACAATTTCACGATGAGATTATTTATAACTAAATTACAGGAGGAGATTAAAATGAACGGTTTTGAGTTTTTGCAATTAGAGTTAGAAGAAATGAAGAAACAGGGAACATTTCGTCAATTAATACCTTTAGAATCTGACCAATCATCGAGAGTGGTAATTAATGGTAAAAAAGTTATCCAGTTATCTTCAAACAATTATTTAGGATTAACTTCGCATCCTCGCTTACGCTCTGCGGCACTTAAGGCTGTTGAAAACTATGGGGCAGGAACAGGGTCAGTGCGAACGATTGCTGGTACTTTTACTATGCATAAAGAGTTAGAGGAAAAACTTGCTGAATTCAAACATACTGAATCTTCATTAGTTTTTCAATCCGGGTTTACAACTAATCAAGGGGTACTTTCTTCTATTTTAACTAATGAGGATGTTGTGATTTCAGATGAATTAAATCATGCTTCCATTATTGATGGTATTCGGTTAACGAAGGCTGCTAGGAAGGTTTATAAACACGTAGACATGTTAGACCTTGAAAGAGCACTAAAAGAATCAGAGAATTATAGAGTACGTGTTATTGTGACTGATGGCGTATTCTCCATGGATGGTAATATTGCCCCTTTACCTAAAATTGTAGACCTAGCAGAAAAATACCATGCATTGGTAATGGTTGATGATGCACATGCTTCAGGGGTATTAGGAGAAAATGGGCGAGGTACGGTTAACCATTTTGGCTTAGATGGGCGTGTTCATATACAAGTGGGAACGTTAAGTAAAGCTATAGGTGTTTTGGGAGGTTATGTAGCTGGACCAAGAACACTTATTGAGTATTTAATTCATAAAGGCAGACCATTTTTATTTAGTACATCTCATCCACCTGCAGTTACAGCCGCATGCATGGAAGCGATAAATGTTTTAGTAGAGGAACCACAATTAATTAAGAGACTGTGGGAAAATACAAGGTTTTTTAAAGATGGTTTGGCGAAACTTGGATTTAACACTGGGAAAAGTGATACTCCTATAACGCCGATAATTGTTGGGGATGAGGCATTAGCACACAGATTTTCTGATAAATTGCTAGAGTATGGTGTATTTGCTCAAGGGATTGCTTTTCCTACTGTGGCTAAAGGTCACGCGCGCGTTCGGACAATTGTTACAGCAGAACATTCAATAGAGGATCTTGAAGAGGCTCTCAGTATTTTTGAGAAAGCGGGAAAAGAATTAAAGATTATCTAAATCTTTCTTTTACAGCACTATGTATAGTGCTGTATTTTGTTTGTCAGCGCATATTTACACTAAAAAATCGGACTAAAGTCTGGATAGAGTACACCTAAAACCTTTTGTAATCGACATGGTTCAGCAAAAATCGGGTAGTGACAGGCACCACAAAGTATAAAAACTTTATTTTCTGCCATTTTTCAGAAAGAAAAAAATGAAGTAAACTAGACTAAGAAGGAAATAGAAAAATAATAGATTAAATATGCAAGGTGAGAAAGAATGAAAATAATTATAGCTGAAAAACCTGACCAAGCTTCGACCCTAAGTGCACAATTTCAAAGAGTAAAGCGGGACGGTTATTTTGAGGTGAAACCTAATGATCTGTTTCCAGAAGGTGCTTATTTCACGTGGGCTATAGGTCACCTAACGCAATTAAGTAATCCAGAAGCATATAAGCCAGAATGGAAAAAGTGGTCTATTTCAATGTTACCTATTATTCCAGAAAGGTTTCAGTACGAAGTAACGAAATCAAAATCAAAACAGTTTTATATTATAAAACAGTTATTAAACAATCCAATCGTAACAGAAATCATTCATGCGGGTGATGCTGGGCGTGAAGGGGAGTTAATTGTCAGAAATATTATCAATTTGTCAGGTGTAAAAAAGCCAATAAAGAGATTATGGATCTCCTCATTAACACCAGCCGCTATACAAACGGGATTTCGTCAGTTATTAGACGATGAAAAAACAAAAAATCTCTTTTATGAGGCTTATTCTCGTGCCTGTGCAGATTGGCTCGTTGGAATGAACGCCTCTAGAGTATATTCTTTATTGCTGAAAGAACGTGGTATGAATGATGTATTTTCAGCGGGGAGAGTTCAGACTCCTACACTTGCACTGATTGTTAAAAGAGAAAAGGAAATTGATTCTTTTAAACCTGAACCATTTTGGGAGGTTATTGCAACATTTAACATTAACGGTAAGAAATATAAAGGGAAATGGCATAAAGATCAGCAAACACGTGTGATGGATAAGGAACTAGCGAATAAAATAGCGGTGTTTTGCACAGGAAAACCTGCTGAAATTAAAGATTTGATAACTGAAAGAAAAGAATATCAACCACCTATGCTTTTTAATTTGTCCTCTTTACAGGCAACAGCAAACAAAGCATTTAAGTTTTCGCCTAAGAAAACATTAGATATCGTTCAATCACTCTATCAAAAGGGAATCGTTTCTTACCCACGAAGTGATTCAACGTATGTAACAGAGGGAGAGGCGGAACAATTTCCAGAGATTCTACAAAAGCTAAGTGGATTTGATCAATATAAAGAACTCTTTCCTTTGCCAGTTTCAACAATAGTAAAAAACCCTCGTTATGTGAACGAAAAAAAGGTAACTGATCACTACGCAATTATCCCAACTGAGCAAGTTAGGGACCCTAAAAAGCTCTCTTCTGATGAAGAAAAAATTTATGACATGATTGTGAGAAGGCTAATCGCTGCCCATTATGAAAAGGCAATTTTTGATTATTCTACCTTAACAACCCTTGTTGATGGACGTGCAGAATTTATAACAAAAGGGAAGCAGCAAATTCAAGAAGGCTGGCGTAAAGTCATCTATCAAAATGACAAGGATAAGGATGAGATTTTACCCAACCTTGAAAAGGGAGACTCCGGACATGTTGATAAGGTTGAAACAAAGGAAGGAAAAACCCAGCCACCAAAACGATATACAGAGGGACAATTAATTACCTTAATGAAAACTGCTGGTAAATATCTTGAGAATGATGAACTCGAAAAAGTACTAAGTAAGGTAGAGGGCTTAGGAACTGAAGCAACAAGAGCTGGAATTATCACAATGCTAAAAGATCGTAAATATATCGAGATTAAAAGAAATCAAGTATTTGCAACAGATAAAGCAAAAGTTCTTATTGAAGCAGTAGGAGATCATATTTTGGCTTCACCTGAAATGACAGCAAAATGGGAACAACGCTTATCAGAAATTGGAGAAGGTCAGGCATCACCATCCGTTTTTATGGAGCAGACGAAAAAATTGTCGACTAAAATAGTATCGGATGCTATAGAAATCTCTGCAAGTTGGAGTTTTGAAGGTTTAAAAGTAGAATCAATTCAGAGAACATCTTCTAAATATTCTTTAGGAAAGAAAATAGGTAAATGTAAGTTCTGTGATGGAAATGTAGTTGACAAAGGAGAGTTCTACGGCTGTTCAAACTACAAAGCTAATCAATGCAAATTTACAATTTCGAAAAAGATACTTGGTAAAAAAGTCTCACAAGCAAATGCTCAAAAATTGTTAAGTGAAGGTCAGTCCAATGTTATTAAAGGGTTTAAAAAGGGGGATAAAACCTTTGATGCAAGGCTTGAATGGAAGGACAACAAAGTACAATTCCTCTTTGAAGATACGAATGTAAAAAAATAGATTCGCATTTTGTCACAAAAACATGTACAATTCTTTACAGTATGGTTAAAAGATTGTGTTCTAACGCTAATATCGATATACTATTAAGTTGTATGTTTCTATATATTTTAAGTTAGTGAATGAAGAATTGCCTTTTTAAAAGATTATAATAAGCGCAATTTGAAAGGAGAATTGCATAATGAATGAACAACAGCGTAAGGAAAGTACTCAAGTAAACCCATCGGACAAAAAATCCGAAAAGGACTACAGCCAGTATTTCCAAGCCGTATATATGCCGCCTTCTCTAAAAGATGCGAAGAAGCGTGGAAAAGAAGATGTAAAATATGATGGATTTTCGATTCCAGAAGAATTTAAAGGAATGGGACAAGGCCGTAAGTTTTATATTCGCACATATGGCTGTCAGATGAATGAGCATGACACAGAGGTAATGGCAGGGATTTTCATGGCATTGGGCTATGAGCCAACAGACGGTGTTGAAGATGCAAACGTGATTCTTTTAAACACATGTGCTATTCGTGAAAATGCAGAAAACAAAGTGTTTGGTGAATTAGGACACTTAAAAACATTAAAAAAAGAAAGACCAGATCTTCTATTAGGTGTTTGCGGCTGTATGTCACAAGAGGAATCGGTTGTGAATCGTATTCTTAAGGTACATCCTTTTGTTGATATGATTTTTGGTACACATAATATCCATCGTTTACCACAAATCTTAAATGAAGCTTATCTCTCAAAAGAAATGGTTGTTGAAGTATGGTCAAAAGAGGGAGATGTTATTGAAAATCTTCCAAAAGTTCGTAAAGGAAACATTAAAGCATGGGTTAATATTATGTATGGCTGTGACAAGTTCTGTACGTATTGTATCGTTCCTTATACACGTGGTAAAGAGCGTAGCCGTCGTCCTGAAGAAATTATCCAGGAAGTACGCCATTTAGCTGCACAAGGCTATAAAGAAATTACGCTTCTTGGTCAAAACGTTAATGCGTATGGTAAGGATTTCGAGGATATAGAATATGGTTTAGGCGATTTAATGGACGAAATTCATAAGATTGATATTCCTCGTATTCGCTTTACTACAAGTCACCCTCGTGACTTTGATGATCATCTAATTGAAGTGTTAGCTAAAGGCGGTAACCTTCTCGATCATATTCATTTACCGGTTCAATCAGGTAGCTCTGAAATATTGAAAATTATGGCTCGTAAATATTCACGTGAGAGCTATTTAGAGCTAGTTCGTAAAATTAAAGAAGCAATGCCAAACGCTTCTTTAACAACAGATATTATTGTTGGTTTCCCGAATGAAACGGAAGAACAATTTGAAGAAACACTTTCACTTTATCGTGAGGTTGAATTTGATAGTGCTTATACGTTCATTTACTCACCACGTGAAGGCACACCAGCAGCAAAAATGAAAGATAATGTACCAATGGAGGTTAAGAAAGAACGCCTTCAACGTTTAAATGCAGTTGTAAATGAAACTTCTGCAAAAAAATTAAAAGAATACGAAGGTCAGATTGTGAATGTGCTTGTTGAAGGTGAGAGCAAAAACAATCCAGATGTTCTTGCAGGCTACACAGAAAAAAGTAAGCTTGTTAACTTTAGAGCACCAAAATCGGCAATTGGTAAAATTGTCAAAGTGAAAATCATAAAAGCTAAAACATGGACGCTAGATGGAGAAATGGTAGAAGAAGCGGTTGAGGTGAATTAAGATGACAAAAGTATATACGAAAGACGATATCGTAGTAAAAGCTCGAGAACTTGCACAAATGATTTCAGAATCCAAAGAAGTTGATTTCTTTAAACGTGCGGAAGCTCAGCTTAATGAAAATCAAAAAGTTCGTGAGATGATCGCGAGTATCAAAAGCTTACAAAAACAAGCAGTTAATTTTCAACACTATGGTAAACATGAAGCGTTAAAGCAAGTAGAAGAGAAAATTGACAAAATTCAAGGTGAACTTGATGAAATTCCAATTATACAAGAATTTAAAGATTCCCAAATTGAAGTAAATGACTTGCTTCAACTAGTTTCTCATACAATTTCAAATAAAGTAACAAATGAAATCATTACTTCAACTGGTGGTGACCTTTTAGCAGGTGAAACTGGTTCGAAAGTAAGAAGCTCTAAAGGCGGCAGTAGCTGTTCATAACTTAAACTTTGGCAATCGGTTGAAAGAACCGATTGCCTTTTTACATGTCTTTTCTTTGCGATGAAATCATTCCAAGTTTTACAATAAGAGGTTTGATGGATAGCCCTTGAATCAGTAAGGAAAAAAGCACAACACTAAAGGTTAATAATAAAACTGTTTCTTTTCCCTCGAAGTCTGGTGAAAGACTTAAAGCTAGTGCTATTGAAAGGCTTCCTTTTAATCCACCCCAATTAATTATATGCTTCTCTTTGCTTGATAAGCCCGATCCAAAAGCTGTACTAGTATACACGGCTATTGCTCGGCCTACTATGACAATGATAATAGCTAAGAAAATCATTCCCCATTTCTGACTAAAATCAATATTTCTTATTTCAAGACCGATCATTAGAAAAATAAGTGAGTTTGCGATTTGTGTAATACTATCCCAAAATGTGTTTATATTCGTTTTTGTCTGTTCTGACATCCCAATTTTTGAGCCATAGCTTCCGAAAACTAATCCTCCTACCACAACGGCAATAACTCCTGAAACATGAAAGTGCTCTGCAATAAAATAACAACCAAAGAATAATAAAATCGAAAACGCCACTTCTAACGGATAATCATCAAAAGGCCTTAAAAATTGGCTAAATAAAAAGCCTAATAATAAGCCGACCAATAATCCGCCAATACTAAATTTAAGAAACAATAAGATACCTGCTCCAATGCCTGTAATACCCATTTCTATATAGGATATTAAATAGATGGTTGAAATCTGAAATAAAACAACCGCAATTCCGTCATTTACTAAGGATTCACCCTCGATCGTAATCGCAAGGTTCTTTGGTACGCCGAGAGTCTTAAAAATGGACAACACACTTATTGGATCAGTAGCACTCATTAATGCAGCGAATGTAAATGCTACAACTAAAGGTAAACCGATTATGTAGTATGACCCTAAACCAATTAATAAAAACGATAATAATGTCCCTGCAAATGCAAGAGCCAGGATTGGTTTTCGTTGGTTATTTAGTAAAGAAAATTCTAGCTTTAAAGTAGCATCTCCTAATAAGATAGGTAAAAACAATGAAATAATTATTGCCTGAAACACATTTGATTGTGTAATAAACTGCTCAGCTTCCTCAATAATTGGAATATCTGTTAGACCTAGGAAAAGTCCAACTAACACTAAAGCAATTGAATATGGCTGCTTTACAAGCTTCGCAATGGCTATAACAGCAATTGATATTGCAAGTAATATAAGAATTTGTATAAAAATTTCATTGAAGAAGTGCATATCTTCCTCCGGTTTCACATAGATTTTTTTGAACACTCAACTAAATAATGACTTTTTTACCTTTCCCGTTAAACACGGAAAAATAACATAGTTGAGAGTAAAGTTTAAATTTGTTTTAGATGATAAAGGCGCTAAAAAAGAAACTTAGGCAATTATTGTATGACTTACACATGCACCTTTTTACTTTTTTAGGCACATATTTTGTGAACCCAGCATACAATGTACTATACGTTACATGTATTGGCGTAACATGTCATAAATTCATTTAATTAATTAGCACATATGTTACTAGCCTAGCATAGGATTAAATGAAGATTCATTGAGGAGGGTATGCTCGAATGTCTGAATACAGAGAGATTATTACAAAAGCAGTTGTTGCAAAAGGACGTAAATTTTCACAATGTACACATACGATTTCACCATCGCAAAAACCTGCGAGCATTTTAGGTGGTTGGATTATTAACCATAACTATGATGCGCATAAGAAAGGTAAAACAGTTGAAGTTGAAGGTACTTATGATATTAATGTTTGGTATTCTTACAACGAAAACACAAAAACAGAAGTGGTTACAGAACGTGTAGATTATGTAGATGTGATTAAGCTTAGATATAAAGATGATAACTTTATTGATGATGAACATGAAGTAATTTGTAAAGCTCTTCAACAACCAAACTGTTTAGAAGTAACAATTTCACCAAACGGAAATAAAATTATTGTTCAAGCGGAACGCGAGCATCTTGCAGAGGTTATCGGTGAAACGAAAGTATGTGTACACGTTAATCCAGAAGGCTGCGATGATGATGATGATTGTTGGGAAGAAGAATTAGAAGATGAGTTTGAAGACTTGAATCCTGAGTTTTTAGTTGGAGATGTAGAAGAGTAACTAGGGGGAAGCAACCTCCTAGTTTTTTTATTTTGCTTAATCAGAGTACAAAATTTCCTCTAACCTCATGCAATCCCATCAAAATCTCCTTTCCACTTGATTTACCTTCTATATTTATGTTAATAACGTAAATTTCCATCTTGCTATTTTCACTAGAAATTGTCGATTTATGCTATAATGTACTTTGTTGAAAAAGGCTAATTTTCACCATTACTGACGATAATCGTATTTTAAGAAGACGAGTAGAAGTACACGATAGTACTCAGAGAAGATGATAGTGAAGAAATGAACCTATAAAGAACGTTAACAGTGGTATTGGAGGATAAACATGGCAACTTACACGCCAATGATACAGCAATATTTAAAGATAAAGGCAGAATATCAAGATGCCTTTTTATTTTTCCGTTTAGGAGATTTTTATGAAATGTTTTTTCAAGATGCTATTAAGGCATCACAGGAATTAGAAATTACTTTAACAAGCCGTGATGGAGGCGGAGAAGAAAGAATACCAATGTGTGGGGTTCCTTATCATTCTGCTCCTAACTATATCGAACAATTGATTACAAAAGGTTATAAGGTTGCTATTTGCGAGCAAACGGAAGATCCGAAGCAGGCAAAAGGTGTAGTTCGAAGAGAAGTTGTTCAACTTATTACACCAGGTACTGTAATGGATGGAAAAGGTATTCAAGAAAAAGAGAACAATTATATTGCTTCCATAACTGAATTTGATTCTCAATTTGGTTTGGCATTAAGTGACTTAACAACGGGTGAAAACCTTGTTGCCTATTGTTCAAGTTTTGATGATTTATTAAATGAAATCTATTCTGTAGGTGCAAAAGAAATTGTGGTTTTAAATGATTTTCAAGAAAAATGGAAAAAGCAGCTTATAGATCGGTGTCAAGCAACTTTATCCTATCAAATAGAATCATCAATTTCAGAACATTTTTCTTCACTTGTTGAAGAAATAAATGATGAGCGGCTCGTTACAACATTTGGTAGACTATTATCTTATTTAGAACGGACTCAAAAACGTAGTTTAGATCACTTACAAAAACTAAAAGTGTACTATCTTCATGATGCGATGAAGATTGATCTTTTTTCAAAAAGAAATCTTGAACTAACAGAAACAATTCGTTCAAAAGGGAAAAAAGGCTCGCTTTTATGGTTGTTAGATGAAACAAAGACGGCAATGGGTGGAAGACTCTTAAAACAATGGGTAGATAAGCCTCTTGTAGATAAGGTGAGAATCGAAAAGCGATTGTCAATGGTTGAAACTTTAATGGAACACTTTTTTGAACGAGAAGACCTAAGGCAATTATTAAAGGAAGTATATGATTTAGAGCGCCTAGCTGGTCGAGTAGCGTTTGGTAATGTAAATGCTAGAGACCTTATTCAACTTAAAAAATCGTTACAGCAGGTTCCAGCAATTGAAAGTCTATGTCAATCCTTACAAAGTGAGACATTTTCTATAGAAAGATTAGATTCTTGTGAGGATTTAACAAATTTATTAGAACGTTCGATAATTGAAAACCCACCTTTATCCGTTAAGGAAGGGAACATTATAAACGATGGCTATAACGAGCAATTAGATCAGTATCGTGATGCCAGTCGAAACGGGAAAACCTGGATTGCTCAGCTTGAACAGCAAGAGCGACAAAAAACAGGGATTAAGTCACTGAAGATTGGATATAACAAAGTTTTTGGTTATTATATCGAAGTAACAAGAGCAAACCTTCACCTTTTAGAAGAAGGCATGTATGAGCGTAAACAAACACTGTCTAATGCTGAACGCTTTATTACTCCTGCTCTAAAAGAAAAAGAGTCACTAATCTTAGAGGCAGAAGAAAAAATTGTAGAATTAGAATATCAATTATTTGTTGAGATTAGAGAAAAAATTAAACAATATATTCCGAGATTACAAGGTTTAGCTAAACGCCTCAGTGAATTAGATGTGCTTCAGTGTTTTGCAACTGTAAGTGAAAATCGCCACTATTGCAAGCCTGTTTTTTCTCCATCTAATGAACTATTTATTAAGAATGGTCGTCACCCAGTTGTAGAGAAAGTAATGGATAATCAGGAATACGTAGCAAATGATTGTTATTTTAACAATGAACGACATATGCTGCTTATCACAGGACCAAATATGTCAGGGAAAAGCACGTATATGCGTCAAATAGCTTTAACTTCAATTCTAGCTCAAATAGGTTGCTATGTACCTGCTTCGGAAGCTGTTTTGCCTATCTTTGATCAAATTTTCACGCGAATTGGTGCAGCTGATGACCTCATATCAGGTCAAAGTACGTTTATGGTAGAAATGCTTGAAGCTAAAAATGCCATTGCTCATGCTACTTCTCAAAGCTTAATATTGTTTGATGAAATCGGAAGAGGAACCTCAACTTATGATGGAATGGCTTTAGCGCAAGCTATTATTGAACATATTCATGAAAAAATAGGCGCTAAAACACTATTCTCTACACACTATCATGAACTAACAGTTCTCGAAGAACAATTACAATCGTTAAAAAATATTCATGTAAAAGCCATTGAGGAAAATGGTAAAGTTGTGTTTTTACACAAAATTGAAGAAGGTGCAGCAGATAAAAGTTATGGTATACATGTAGCAGAACTCGCTGAACTCCCACAATCTTTAATTGTACGTGCGAAAGAAATATTGAAGGATCTAGAAAAAGATAGTAAAGGCACAAATTCTGTCACACCGAAGAAGAGTGAAAGGGTACAAGAAGAATCTTTTATAGACTCTCAGCTCTCTCTGTTCCCGGATCATGGACGACAGCCTTCGACTAAAATACCAACTCTATCTAAGAAAGAACAACATGTTGTTGAACAATTAAAATCTATGAATCTTTTAGAAATGACACCTCTTGATGCAATCAATGCACTATATCAATTGCAGAAAAAGGTGAAATAAAAAGCAAGAAGGCGGTGAGATAATTGGGTAAAATAATTCGCCTAGATGATATGTTATCAAATAAAATTGCAGCAGGAGAGGTCGTTGAACGACCTGCTTCTGTTGTGAAAGAGTTATTAGAAAATGCGATAGATGCAAACAGTACCATTGTGGAAATTGATATAGAGGAAGCTGGTTTAAGCAAAATTAGAATTGTTGATAATGGTGATGGCATTGAACCTGATGATTGTTTAAATGCTTTCCACCGTCATGCCACAAGTAAAATTAAAGATGAAAATGATCTTTTTCGGATTCGGACTCTCGGCTTTAGAGGGGAGGCGCTTCCCAGTATTGCCTCTGTTTCTTTACTTGATATGAAAACAAGTACAGGAGAAGGAGCGGGAACAAATCTAATTTTATCGGGTGGAAAAATTGAAAAACATGAATCAACCTCAAGTCGAAAAGGAACAGATATTACGGTTAGGAATCTTTTTTTCAATACACCAGCCAGGTTGAAATACATGAAAACAGTTCATACGGAATTAGGAAACATTACGGACATTGTAAACCGAATTGCACTTGCACATCCAGAGGTTTCCATACGCTTAGTTCATAATGGTAAGAAGCTTCTTCATACGAGTGGAAATGGAGATGTCCGCCAGGTTTTGGCTTCAATCTATGGACTTTCCATTGCAAAAAAAATGAAAAAGTTAACGTTAGAATCTTTAGATTTTGAAGTAAATGGCTATGTTGCTTTACCTGAAATAACAAGAGCTTCCCGAAACTATATATCAACGATCATTAATGGGCGATTTATAAAAAATTATTCTCTTGTTAAGGCCATTCAGCAAGGATATCATACGTTGCTACCAATAGGACGCTTTCCCATTGTATTCTTAGAAATAAAAATGGATCCGTTATTAGTTGATGTGAATGTTCATCCTTCGAAACTTGAGGTGAGGTTAAGTAAGGAAGCAGAACTAAATGAACTGATTACAAATGGGATTAAAGATGTTTTTAAACAACAGCAACTTATACCATCCGTAGAATCTCCAAAAATGACGAAAACAAAGTCGGATGATGAGCAGCAACAATTTACCTTTGATCATACTAGAGAGGTTGTTAATGAAAGGCCATCAGCTTTTCAACAAACATCCCTAATACAGAGAACACCAATAGTAGAGGAAAAAGAACAACAACTTCATAATAAAATAGATGATAGCTGGCAATATCAAGATCAAATAGACGAGGAATTTCATGATGAAACTGAAACAGTAATAGTTCATCATGAAGAAGAGGTATTTGAAGAGAACCTTTCTTATGATGAAAAACAGAAACAACAACCACTATTACAAGAAGAAAGAGTACCTGTCTTGTACCCAATTGGTCAAATGCATGGAACATATATATTAGCCCAAAATGATAGAGGGCTTTTTATCATAGATCAACATGCTGCTCAAGAGCGGATTAAATATGAATTCTTTAAAGAAAAAGTTGGACAGGTCCACTCGGAGGTTCAAGAGCTTTTGGTACCTCTAACCTTTGAATACTCTACTGATGAGACAATGATTATTGAAGAACATTTAAATGCATTAGCACAAGTCGGTATATTTCTCGAGCCTTTTGGTCGGAATAGCTACATTGTACGCTCACATCCACAGTGGTTTCCTAGAGGAGAAGAAAAAAGTACGATTGAGGAAATCATTCAGCAGGTACTCGATGATAAAAAGATAAATATTAAGAAACTCCGTGAAGAAGCAGCGATTATGATGAGTTGCAAAGCATCCATCAAAGCGAATCATCACCTACGAAATGATGAGATTTTTGCATTACTTGAAACGTTAAGAAAAACGACTGATCCATTTACTTGTCCACATGGAAGACCAATTATTGTTCATTATTCGACCTATGAGATGGAAAAGATGTTTAAGAGAGTCATGTGAAAAAACAGAAATAAAAATCAGAACACAACGGTCCCTCTTTTTGAGGGCTTTTTTCTTTTAGTGAGAGAGACTTCTGAAAATAATCTATAATTACACTTTTATGATTAAGCTTAAATATGAATAATAATAATATTATGTAAACAGAAAAACAAACGACTTCTTCCTAATTATTTTATATAATATAGCGGTTTTTAAGTTTATTACCCAGTGTAAAAATAAATAATAATAGAATGTTTACAATTATATTAAAAAGGAAACAATAATCTGGTGTTCATATCATACACATGATAAGATGATGAACGTAGAATCTATTTGAAGTGAAAGAGTGGTTGTGTTTGAATAGAAAGAAAATCGTCGTCATCATTGGTCCAACAGCAGTTGGGAAAACAAAACTTAGCATTGACCTTGCCCGCCGATTAGATGGTGAAATTATTAGCGGTGATTCAATGCAAATTTATAAAGGCATGGACATAGGAACAGCCAAAATTAGCGTAGATGAGATGGAGGGTATTCCTCATCATCTTATAGATATTAAAAATCCAGAAGACGATTTTTCAGTAGCGGAATTTCAAGGAAAAGTTAGACCATTAATTGATGACATGACAAGAGAAAACAAAATGCCAATGATTGTTGGAGGGACAGGCTTATATATTCAATCTGTTTTATATGATTATCAGTTTACAGAATCTCCATCAGATCCTGAATTTAGGAAGAAGCTTGAAGAAGACCTAAAAGTTAATGGTGAACTTGCTATACATCAAATGTTAGCTGATGTTGATCCGGAGTCTGCAACTAAAATTCATCCAAATAACACTAGAAGAGTGATTAGAGCTTTAGAAATTTTTCATTGTACAGGTGTGACGATGGCAGAGCATCTGAAACAACAGGAAAGCCAACTTTTGTATGATGTAGCCTTAGTTGGTTTAACAATGGACAGAGATGTTCTATATGCCAGGATTAACGAACGTGTTGATCTAATGATAAAACAAGGGCTCATTGAGGAAGTAAAGAAGTTGTATGATATTGGCATACGTGATACACAGGCAATCAAAGCAATTGGCTACAAAGAAATTTATGATTACTTTGATGGGTTAACAACACTTGAAGATGCAATAAGCCAATTAAAGCAGAATTCAAGAAGATATGCTAAACGTCAGTTAACATGGTTTCGAAATAAAATGGATGTTAAATGGTTTAATATGACCCCACCTATAAATCATGAACAAAAGGTGGACGAAATTTTTACATACATAGCAGGAAAGCTGAAACTTTAATCGAATTAAAAGGTATAGATAAAAGAGGAGGACGAAACATGAAGCAATCAATCAATATTCAAGATCAATTTCTTAATCAACTTCGTAAGGATGGAACGTTTGTAACTGTTTTCTTACTAAATGGATTCCAATTAAGAGGCCTTGTTAAGGGCTTTGATAACTTTACAGTATTGTTAGAAACAGAGGGTAAGCAACAGCTTATATACAAACATGCTATCTCAACATTTTCACCACAAAAAAACATACAAATAGAGCTAGAGCAATAAAAGTAAGGGAGTTGATGAAACACATCAACTCCCTTACTTTTTTGAATTTTATAATTAAAATAGATCTCAAGGTTTTAATTTATGAAAAATTGAATATAGATAAAGGAATGGATATTTCTTGGGAAAGCGCAGAAACCAACAAAAATCCTCCTTTTTTGCGTTTGCCTTTTGGACAATTTCATTCCATAGTCAAATTTTTAAAAAGCTCACGTATACTAAGTAACAGATAGTGAGGTGAAGGTCTTTGGAACGTGATCAAGCATTCACATATAAAACAAATGGACAAATAAATATAATCCTAAACAATCAATCTAAAGAAAAAGTAGAAGTCAGCTCCTCTTCATATGATTTGAAAATTCCTAAGGCAGAAGTGAAGCATGCGATTTTAAAGGAAATTGAAGAAGAAATGAGCTCGCTTGTCGGGATGAATGAAATGAAGAGAATGATAAAAGAAATTTACGCTTGGATTTTTATAAATAAAAAGCGTGAAGAACAGGGGTTAAAAGTAGGAAAGCAAGCACTGCACATGATGTTTAAGGGAAATCCTGGTACAGGAAAAACAACGGTAGCAAGATTAGTTGGAAAGCTTTTTTTCCAAATGAATGTTTTATCGAAAGGTCATCTTATAGAAGCAGAAAGGGCAGATCTCGTTGGAGAATATATCGGGCATACTGCACAAAAAACTCGAGATTTAATTAAGAAAGCCCTTGGTGGAATATTATTTATAGATGAAGCCTATTCTCTCGCAAGAGGAGGGGAAAAAGATTTTGGTAAGGAAGCAATTGATACATTGGTCAAACATATGGAAGATAAACAGCATGATTTTGTATTGATATTAGCGGGATACCCACGTGAAATGGATAACTTTTTGTCTTTGAACCCAGGACTTTTATCAAGGTTTCCACTTGTTGTAGATTTTCCGGATTATTCTGTGGACGACTTAATGGATATTTCGGAACTTATGATGGCAGAACGAGAGTATAGATTTCACCAAGATGCAGAAATCAAACTCAAAGAACATCTAATGGCTGTTAAAACAGAAACACATCCATCAAAGTTTAGTAATGGTCGCTATGTTCGAAACATTATTGAAAAGTCAATCCGTTCACAAGCGATGAGGTTATTATTAACGGACAGATATAATCGTGAAGATCTTTTAACAATAAAAAGCCAAGATTTGGTATTAAATGAGCATAAAAGTAATTGAAGTTAAAGTTGTTTTTTATTGAGATAGACTTTCAAGACATCGTCCCCACTTTAATTGGGGGCTTTTGTTCTTAATAATATTTTTAAGAGGCGCTAGCCGTTCTTTTTTTATATTTTTATCATACATCATATATCAGGTTACTATTTGTACTGTCTGTTCAATTGCGGGACAGTTTTTTCGATATGGAGGTAATGATGAAAATAAAACTAATTCTTTTACTCGTTTTAACAGGGGTCTTATTAGGGCTTGGTATGGTCTTTATTAAGCCAGATACTGGAGGAACATCTAAAGAAGTAACAACCACTGAGGTCAAAGAAGAATATAAAACCTTTACTTATGTAATTACAAAGGTTGATGGCAATGAATATCAGGGACAATCTACAGATGGAAAAACTAAAATACAATTTAATAGCGAAAATATTAAACATCCTTTAAAAGAAAAACTTAAAGTGAAAGATAAGATTATGGCTTATGTAGAATCAGAGAATCATATTAATGGGATTATTAAAATCGAAAAAATTGAAAATGAAAAATAGATTTCTTCGTTTTCTAAAACAAAAAAGGTACTTTTCACAGTACCCTTCAATATACAAATATAGTTACGATAGTCAATTTATGACTATCGTTTTATGTTTTCCTTAAACTGCTAATTCCATTGTAATTATAAGAACATGAACCATTATGTTTATTTTTCATAAGGTACATATTTACGATCAGGAACAGCTTCTTCAGAGAATGTGGTTGTTGTTTCTTCGGATTGACTTTGGTTATTTGTAGTTGTCTGTGGGTTTGTCATATCAGAAGGGGCTATGGAATTGTCTGTTTTTTTATTGAAAAATCCTTTTCCATTTTCAGGGTTGGAAATAATACCTAGTGTCACAAGAATACCTAAAACAGATGTGACATAAGTTTCCCAACTTGTTAGATCAATCTGTAGGCCTAAATCTTTAAATACCATATATAAAAGAGAAGCAATAGATGTCCATAATCCATAATTTCTCCATTTCATTATGATCACACCTTTCTTTTTGTAGCTATCATATAAATTATTCTTGATTAATCAATAGGTGAGAGAATTCATGAATAAAAATTAATTTAAGGAATCTTAATATATATTAGCTCTAAATCAAATGAATAAAAATAAGTTAGAGTTTGTAGTAAATTTGAATATGATCATTATAAATCTATAGACAATAGAAAGTTCTAACAATCAACGTTAAGGTTCATTATGTATTTATTTGTATAAATATAGAGTCATATAAAAATAGCATTAAACCTGTAATCTTCAATCGAAAAAAGCTATAATAAACAATGTTGGAAACGCTTTCAATGAACCCCTCTAAATGTTAGAATACAAACTATAAGAGGGAGTGATTAGGATGTGTGATAACAAATTATTTTTAGAACAGCTAAAATACCTTGTTGAAAATAACTTGTCACTTAACGAATCTGTCATTAACCAATTGGTGGAAAAATACGATAAAAACCCATTTTTAACAGTTCAACTATATCAAATCATTAAGAATAACGAAGCCATTTTACCATTCTTCCAAGATATTGAATCTGCAATTTATGATTATATTGTTAACGAAGAAATGACTAACGAAAAAACCTATTATGGAGCAACGTTATATGTTGCAGACATGTTTGATACAACCCAAACTTATATAAAATGTAAAGTCAGTCGATCAAGAGAAGAACTACAGGAAATCAGCTAAAATATAAAAAAGGCAACTCCATTATAGTTGCCTTTTCCTATACTCAACAAACATTCTATATTTATCCTGAGATTGTTTCATTGTTTGATGATGGTTTGAAACTTCGATTTGGTAAACGCCACTTATATGTATAGGACAGAACTCTAAGTAATACAATGAATCCAAAAAGAATATAAAGTTCGAAAGGCTCGTTAACAAGCTTAAAGCCAATTAAAAATCCTGCAATAATTGCCCAAAAGGCATAAATTTCTGCACGAAGTACTAGTGGCTTACGTCCTGCAAGGATGTCTCGGACAATTCCTCCGCCACTACCAGTTAATACTGCTGCAACGATTACTGCACTAATAGGGTGATTCATGTTAACAGCATATAAAGCACCTTGTATGGCAAATGCGGAAAGGCCGATTGCATCAGTAAAATTCCCCCATTTTTCCCAATGTTGTAATAATCGATTAGGAAATAAAAAAACAATCGTCATAGCAAAAAGGGCTACCTGAAAAAGCACTCCTTGCTCCCATAACGCACTGACTGGGACACCTATAAGTAAATTTCGAATTGCACCACCGCCAAATGCCGTGACAATACCTAAAATATATACTCCTAATATATCATACTCTTCTTCCATTGCTACGATTGCACCGCTAATCGCAAAAGCAATTGTTCCAATAATACTTAAAACGTCCCAAGTCAAAATAATTCCCCCAGTTGTATAAATTCAGCCGAAATTATTGTATATGTAACCTCCATAAAGGTCAATTCTTTTCTTTAGTATTCTGTTTGAAAGCAAGATGGATAAGAATATTATAGGTCCAAAACTGTTTATACTAGGTCTATAACAGAAATAATTAGAGAATTACAGTAATGTTTGATATGATTAAAGTGCTAAAAATAGCGTAAGGGAAGGGTTTTTTATTGAATAATACATTGGATGTACTTAAAGAAAAGGTAATATTAGTTGGTTGTCAGCTTCAAACAATACTTGACGAACATTTTCATTACTCAATGGAGGAGTTAGCTTCATTAACGAAAACAGCTAATGGAGAAGTACTTAGCCAAATGACACAGAAAAGGGAGAGGCCACATCCCGCTACATACATAGGAAAAGGAAAAGTAGATGAATTATTGAGTTTAGTTGAGGAATTTAGTCCAGATATTGTCGTTTTTAATGATGAATTATCACCAAGTCAATTAAGAAATTTATCATCAATAGTAGATGTGCGAATTATAGATCGTACTCAACTGATTTTAGATATATTTGCACAACGTGCTAAATCAAAAGAAGGTAAGCTTCAGGTAGAGCTTGCACAACTACAATACCTGCTCCCGAGATTAACTGGACAAGGTATTGCTTTATCACGTCAAGGAGGAGGTATTGGTACAAGAGGTCCAGGGGAAACTCAACTAGAAACTGATCGTCGTCACATTCGAAATCGTATTAATGAAATAAAACAGCAGTTATCAACTGTTGTTAGACACAGAAGCAGATATCGTGAACGTCGTAAGAAGAACCAAGCTTTTCAAATTGCTTTGGTAGGGTATACAAATGCAGGGAAATCAACGATATTTAATCGATTAACAACAGCAGGAACGTTTGAAGAAGACTTATTATTTGCAACATTAGATCCTATGACAAGAAAAGTATTATTACCATCAACATATCAAGCACTGATCACAGATACTGTAGGTTTTATTCAGGATTTACCGACAACTCTTGTGGCAGCGTTCCGATCTACACTTGAAGAAGTAAAAGAAGCAGATCTTATTCTTCATGTTGTTGACAGCTCGAATGAAGACTACGCCAATCATGAGAAGACTGTATATAAGCTTCTTGAACAATTGGATGTAACCGATATACCGATTTTGACCGTTTATAATAAAAAGGATCAGACTCCTGGATCATTTGTACCATCCCCGACGGAGGAGTATCTAACAATTACTGCTTTTTCTGAAGAAGATTTAAAAATGTTGATGAATAAGGTGGAGAATATTGCAAAAAAAGAAATGAAACATTACTCCATCCACCTACCAGCAAATGAAGGTAGATTAATTTCGCAATTGAAAACTGAATCTTTAATTGAACACTTAGAATTTATAGAAGAGAAAGAAGTGTATGAAATCGAAGGGTTTGTTCTCCCAACACATGCGATAAATGGACAACTAGATAGGTTTAACGGAGAGGGTAATAAACATGTTTAAGTTATTAAAAAATGGGGCAGCTATTGCCCCAATTGTTGAAAAGGCTGAACAAAAAATAACTAAGGTTCACGACCAAATTGATTTTATCAGTGAGGTAAACCAATTTAAGGTGCTAAAAAGCTTTCAAAAGCATCGAATTAGTGACTCTCACTTTATTCCATCAACAGGTTATGGATATGATGATATTGGCAGAGACACCTTAGAAGAAGTGTATGCAGATGTGTTTGGGGGGGAAGCTGGCTTAGTAAGACCACAAATTATCTCCGGAACGCACGCTATTTCGATTGCTCTTTTCGGTGTTTTAAGACCAGGCGATGAACTTCTATATATAACTGGAAAGCCATATGATACACTTGAAGAAATAGTAGGTATCAGAGGTAGCGGTATTGGCTCACTTAAGGAATTTAATATAGATTACAATACTGTGGATCTTAAAGAAGATGGTACTGTAAATTATGAAGGTGTAAAAAACGCTATTTCCCCTAAAACTAAAATGATTGGTATTCAACGTTCTAAAGGATATGCAACAAGGCCTTCATTTACAATATCAGATATTAAAGAAATGATAAATTTTGTTAAATCACTTAAAGAAGATATTGTCATTTTCGTTGATAACTGCTATGGTGAATTTGTGGAAGAATTGGAGCCATGTCATGTTGGAGCTGATCTAATTGCAGGATCATTAATTAAAAATCCTGGCGGTGGACTTGCAAAAACAGGAGGCTATTTAGTTGGCAAAAAAGAACTTATAGAGGCTTGCTCGTACAGAATGACTTCACCTGGTATTGGAGCAGAGGCTGGTGCTTCACTATACAGCCTTCAGGAAATGTATCAAGGGTTCTTTTTGGCACCGCATGTTGTGGGACAAGCGTTAAAAGGTGCAGTATTTACTTCAGCTTTTTTAGAAGAAATTGGTTTGAAAACGAGTCCTTCGTGGAACAGTATAAGAACTGATTTGATTCAATCTGTACAATTTGAAGACCCAAAACTGATGGTTGCTTTTTGCCAAGCAATTCAGTATTCTTCACCAATAAACTCCCATGTTACACCATATCCTAACTATATGCCTGGATATGAAGATGATGTCATTATGGCAGCAGGTACTTTTGTTCAAGGAGCTAGCATTGAACTTTCCGCAGATGGGCCATTAAGAGAGCCTTACGTTGCATACGTCCAAGGTGGACTAACATACACTCATGTAAAAATAGCTGTTTGTAGTGCTGTTGATTCTTTAATTGAGCAAAAGTTAATCTCAATAGATAGATAACTACTAATAGAAAGTAATTCTACTATGTTATGTAACCTGACACATGATTGACACATAATATTACATAAGTTATAATGAGATTAGTTAAATAAAAGGAGCGAATAACATGAGTGATAATATACGACGCTCAATGCCCCTATTTCCTATCGGAATTGTTATGCAGCTCACAGATCTGTCTGCAAGACAAATTCGTTATTATGAAGAGAATGAACTTATTTTTCCAGCTCGAACGGAAAGCAATAGAAGATTGTTTTCGTTTAATGATGTTGACAAATTATTGGAGATTCGTAATTTAATTGAACAAGGTGTCAACTTGGCTGGAATTAAAGAAATTTTCTTGCGCAAAAGTACACATAGTGAAGAGAAAGAAGAGCAACATAAAACTGTTGAAAAACCTGATTTGAGTGATGCTGAATTACGTAAGCTCTTAAAATCTGAACTTATGCAGGCAGGACGCTTTAATCGACCAACATTAAGGCAAGGGGACATGACAAGGTTTTTTCATTGATCCAGTTAGTATGAAATTGAATATAAAACTTTTTTGAAATAGGAGAGGAGATTTTCAAGTGGCTAAATATTCAAGAGAAGATATCGTAACTTTAGTAAAAGAAAACAATGTAAAATATATCCGTCTACAATTCACAGATATTTTGGGAACTATTAAAAACGTAGAGATTCCTGTAAGTCAATTAGATAAAGCTTTAGATAATAAAATGATGTTCGATGGATCTTCAATTGAAGGTTTCGTTCGAATCGAAGAGTCTGATATGTACTTATATCCTGATCTTGATACATTCGTTATTTTCCCTTGGACAGCAGAAAAAGGAAAAGTTGCACGATTTATCTGTGATATTTATAATCCAGATGGCACTCCATTTGCTGGTGATCCTCGTAATAACCTAAGACGTCTTCTTTCTGAGATGGAAGAACTTGGATTTTCAGATTTCAATTTAGGGCCTGAGCCAGAATTCTTCTTATTTAAATTAGACGAAAAAGGCGAACCAACATTAGAATTAAACGATAATGGTGGATATTTCGACTTAGCACCAACTGACTTAGGTGAAAACTGCCGCCGTGATATCGTTCTAGAACTAGAAGAAATGGGATTTGAAATCGAGGCATCTCACCATGAGGTAGCTCCTGGTCAGCATGAAATTGATTTTAAATATGCTTCTGCAATTAAAGCATGTGACGATATTCAAACATTTAAATTAGTTGTTAAAACAATTGCACGCAAGCATGGATTACATGCTACATTTATGCCAAAACCATTGTTTGGTGTAAACGGATCTGGTATGCACTGTAACTTATCGTTATTTAGCAAAGGTGAGAATGCATTCTTAGATACGAACGCTGAACTGCAATTAAGTGAAACTGCTAGACAATTTATTGCTGGTGTAATCAAACATGCACCTGCATTTACAGCTGTAACAAACCCAACTGTAAACTCTTATAAACGACTAGTACCTGGTTATGAGGCACCGTGTTATGTGGCTTGGTCTGCACAAAACAGAAGTCCATTAATTCGTATCCCTGCTTCACGTGGGTTAAGTACACGTGTAGAAGTTCGTAGTGTTGACCCTGCAGCAAATCCATACCTAGCTATGAGTGTTCTTTTAGCTGCTGGTCTTGACGGTATTAAAAATAAGCTTCAAGCTCCAAAACCTATTGATCGTAACATTTATGTTATGTCAAAAGAAGAGCGTGTTGAAAATGGTATCGTAGACCTACCAGCAACACTAGCTCAAGCTCTAGACTTGTTAAAAGCAGATAGCACAATGAAGCATGCTTTAGGTGAACACTTATTTGAGCACTTTATTGAAGCGAAAGAAATAGAGTGGGATATGTTCCGTACGCAAGTACACCCATGGGAAAGAGAACAATACATGTCAATGTATTAATAGAAAAAAACTTAACACATTTAGTGTTAAGTTTTTTTATTTGCAAATAAAAAAGCTTGCCTAATTAGGCAAGCTTAATGAACCGTGCGGTAAACTCCAATTACTTTTCCTAGTATACTCACATTTCGAAGAATAATAGGTTCCATTGTTGAATTTTCTGGCTGTAAGCGAATATAGTCTTTTTCTTTGAAAAATCTTTTACAAGTTGCCTCATCATCCTCGGTCATAGCCACAACAATATCACCATTGTTAGCCGTTTGCTGTTGTCGGACGATTACTAAATCACCGTCTAATATTCCAGCTTCTATCATACTTTCACCCATAATTTCTAGCATAAAAATATGTTCATCTTCTGATATATATCGATCTGGGAGCGGAAAGTACTCTTCTACATTTTCAATAGCTGTAATTGGAAGACCTGCTGTTACTTTTCCTATTACTGGAACATTAATAACATTGCTCTTTGGAATATGGAGAGTCTCTTCTTCCTCTAGTATTTCAATAGCTCTTGGTTTCGTGGGGTCTCTTCTAATTAATCCTTTTGACTCTAATCTAGCTAAATGACCGTGTACTGTTGAGCTTGAAGCTAATCCAACAGCTTCTCCAATTTCACGTACTGAAGGTGGATACCCCTTTTTTTGGACCTCATCTTTAATAAAAGTTAATATATCTTGTTGCCTTTTTGATAGTTTCGTCATCCTCTGTGACACCTCGGATCCTGTAATTTATGTTTATTATAGCATCATTTACCTTTAGATACAAACATAAGTTCGAGAAAAACGCTTGACTGGAACATTCGTTCGTATTATACTAATTTCAACAAATACGAACAAATATTCCTATGAGGTGTATAAAATGAAAAAAGAATCTTTTACATATGTAGTATCATTTTTTCTAGTCCTTTTTGCAATAACACTAGCAATAACGTATACTGGTAAATCAGAAAGTTTGGATAAATATCATCAAGTAGAAATTAAAGAGGGTGACAGCCTCTGGTCAATTGCTGATGAGTTTAATGAAAAAAGCCAGATTTCAAAACAAGAGTTTGTAAAGTGGGTACAGGATAAAAACGGCATTCACACAAATGTTGTTAAGCCAGGTGAATTTGTTTTTGTACCTGTTGAAAAGGAAGAAATCTATCAAATAGAACAAATTGCTAGTAAGTAGAGGATGATCTAATAATGAAGGCAGTTGTTTATTGTAGAGTAAGTACAGAGAAGGATAGTCAAGATTCTTCTATTGATAGGCAAAAAGAGGAGCTATTAAGATTAGCCTCGCTACATAATATTGAAGTTATAAAGATAATAGAGGAAAGACATAGTGGATATGACATAGACCGTGACGGAATGATTGAAGCACTATCAATTTTAAAAGAAAAGAAGGCATCTATATTATTAGTTCAAGATGATACAAGATTAGGACGGGGTCACGCAAAAATAGCTCTTTTACATGAAATAAGAAAAATGGATGCTGAGATTTTTACTCTAAATGAGCGTGGAGAGCCTGAACTGTCCGAAACAGATGAAATGGTACTGAGTATTCTTGCAACTGTTGAAGAATTCCAACGGAAGCTTATTAATTATAAAATAAAAAGAGGCATGAATCGGGCAATAGAGAATGGCTACAATCCTCATGAAAATTTAAAGAACGTCGATAAGGGAGGCGGCCGTGAGAAGATTGATTTACCAATAGAAGAGATTCTTAAGCTAAGGAAGAAAAATCTAACTTTTGGAGAAATTGCTTCAACTCTTAGGGGATTAGGGTTTCGAGTTAGTAAGGCTACTGTACACAGAAGATATCAAGAATATATTGATGAAAATAATCTACAGGATCTTGATAGGTAAATTATTGGTGAAAAAATATGTTTTAAAGTTGTTATTTTCTCCTCTATTTAGTAATATGTCATTTGTATCATTTAAAAGACTTTAAAGTAATTTTATACTTAATCTCTTTGAGGTTAGCTGTAAGATTGAAGTCTATATGATTTAAGAGAGGAGTTTATTAAACATGTTACCGAAATTTAAAATCGATCGAATAAATGAATTATCCAAGAAAGCAAAGTCAGTAGGGCTAACTGATAAAGAAAAGCAAGAACAACAATCTCTTCGAAATGAGTATTTACAAGTGTTTCGGTCCTCTATGAAAAACACTTTAAAGGGAGTAACAGTTGTTGACCCGAATGGTAACGATGTAACGCCGCAAAAGCTGAAAAATGAGAGAAGGAAAGATCTACATTAAAAAGGAATAAATCAATGATTTATTCCTTTTTAATTGGAACTGAATATGGCATTCTTCTTTAAGTAATGATAGGTTTCAAATGTTCGACAAAAATAGTGTCTTCTCTCTCCAGTTTAAGACAATAATTGCTTCTTTGTTCTTTTATAATAAGAGAAATAGTATGGTTGAGGAGAGTGAAACAGTGAGACACTATTATATATACTTAATAGAAGAAGAATTTGCAAGTCACTACTTTGGTCGTGAGTCTAAAATCTACCATCTGTTTCAAGATTTTCACTGGACAATTGCCCGATCTGAACATGAAAACACACTAGAGAAGCAAATTAATTATATAACTAAACCCATTCCAATGTTATTTATTCATCAATTACTAGGAACTCATTTAGCAAAGCGTTCAGACTATCAAGTGTTCCAAAATATCCATAAAATCGAGTTAAAAGGAAATCTTGGTAATGCAACATTAATAGTGAAAAATCGTCATCTTGAGCTTACTTCTGATGGAAGTTATGAGGCGGAAACTATATTTTTTGAAGTGTTAAGAAAATTTGATCCTTGTTTTTTAGCAATGGACTTAAAAGGTGAAAGATATGGGTGGCTAAACCCAATAAAAGAAAGAAATTTTGGATAAAATATAAAGAAATTATAGTGCAAATGTTGTATAATATCAAAGGATTTAGTACACTGTAAAATAGACAACACGAAGGAGGAAATACAATGCAATTATGGGTTGTTATTCTAGTAGGCATTCTAGCTTTACTTGCTGGGGTTGCACTAGGATTTTTCATTGCGCGTAAATATATGATGAATTACCTGAAGAAAAATCCACCAATTAACGAACAAATGCTGAAAATGATGATGATGCAAATGGGACAAAAACCATCCCAAAAGAAAATCAATCAAATGATGTCACAGATGAATAAGATGCAAAAGTAACAAACGTTGATATAGCAAGGTTTTAAGCGATTTACAAATGGAAATTCCTAAGTAGAATAACTATAATTGGTGAATCTTTCTTCGGAATTTTTAATATAAACTGCTTAATCTTTCTTACATAACGTAGAAGATCACTTTTTCTGATGAAAAATTCAGGAAGGGTGGTCTTTTTTTATGCTTATTTAAAAGATGTTTCATCGGAGTATTTCTACCACTGTCAGGCGAAGGGATATACCCCTAAAACAATGAAAAATAAAAATCAGAAATAAAGCAACTTAAGCAGTTTCTTGTCGATAAATAGATTAAACATAGAGGAATTGAATTAAATGAGAATGGTAAAGCTTCTGAGAATGGCTCATTAGAGGATTGTCATAAAAAGCAATTGTTGCCCAAAGGGATTACTTTGCCACCTTCTCACACAGCGTATGACAATAAACAAGGCAATGCAGAAACAGTTATGAAGCATTATGTGAACACAAACATAGTAAACTCTGTAGATGCTAACAGAAAGATACCACAATTGATTGTTGCACCAAACTAAAACAGAGGACAGTCAATATCCTGGCAATCACGTTTAAAAAACCTTGCAGAAGAAATAGCAAGTATCTCACTTCTTATGTTGAAGAGGTGAAGGGATTGACAGAAGAGTCGTTGATCTGATTCAGGTTGATATCGACATGAGATATTTGTAGAGCTAAAGATACAGCAGAAACAAACGATGATGGAACAGCTAGGCTCGAGGTTGTTGTTTATGATTTAAACACTAGGAGCTATGTAACAGATACATTTGGAAAATTAAATGTGAAGGAAGTGGTTATTTGAATAACAGAAGCTACTAAAATTGTAATTGAAAGATTAGCGAAGTATGGGATTGAAGCCTGATTATGATGTTACAAATGATTATGAAGTCCCTCTTATTTATATGATAAATGCTTTGGTTAAAGCTATTGAAGATAGAAAACTGAAGTAGATAGGTTCTGTGTTTTACAGATTGTAGAAATATATGGTAATATTTTCATGGTTGATAGATTTCAAATTGAAGGGAGAAGACCATGAAAAAAATAATATTATCAATGTTTACAGTATTGGTTGCATTAACATTAACAGTAAATACTGCTAGTGCTAGTAGTTACACTGATGCTGCAAATTTAGGTGAGGTACTTAAAACAAAGTTATCTAGCTTCAATTCCACAATTAACTCGGGTGACATATCTTCAATTGATGATCAGTATGATTCATTTTCTAATGATATTAAGAAGACTGAAAGAGCAATTGGAAAGGTTTCAGGAAAATCCAACAGAGATGCTTTGAATAATAAGTATGTGAAGCCAGCGAAAATTGCAAGGGAACGTGTTATTTATGAAGTGTCTCAATATAGATTAATGAAAGTAATAAATGACTCACTTACAGCAAACAGAGTTGATAAAGCAAATAGTGACTTTGCAAAACTTGAAAGATTAGAAAAAAGAGCAGTTGAAATTAAAGAAGCTGGTGGGTATGAGCAGTTACCTGCTAAAGTGAGCAATGGACTATCTAGTATAAAAAGTGATATTGTTGACAAATTAAACGAACTTAATAATAGAAATTCTAGAAAGAATCCAGCAGGAATTGGTGAAACATTACTTGTTGAAAAAGATGATTGGTTAGACGGTCATGTTAAATATGAGGTTGAACTAACAGATGTTATCTCAGGTGATGAAGCATTAACTTTGGTAAAAGAAGCAAACATGTATAATGATTCACCAGATGCCGGTATGAAATACGTGTTAGCTAAGTTTAGAATAAAAGTACTTGAATTAGAAAAAGAACCTTATGATATAAATCATGCTAAATTTAAAGCTGTTAGTGGAAGTGGAGTAACGTATGATGACTGGATTTCTATCGCTGGTCTTGAACCAGACTTAAGAAACGATTTGTATGAAGGTGCAGAACATGAAGGTTGGACATATTTCATGGTAGATGAAAATGATGAACCTTTAGTTGTATTTAATCAAGGTTGGGATGATGAAGTTTGGTTTGACATAAGTAATTAAGTAGAAATAACCCCTTTCCTGATTTGGTAGGGGTTATTTTGTTTACTCCAACTACCAATTATTTTTACATCCTAATTTGTTACAATTGTTTTGAGGTGTATTTAAATGACTATATCGCCAATGTTGTTACACAAATCTGATCATCCTTTTTAAGATGATTCTATATAACTGAGTTAAAATTAGATGGTGTTCGTATACTTTGGACTAAGTTTAATGACAAGGTACGTTAATGAACTTAAAAATCACTGTCCTTTTGTTGAAGGCCATCAACAGAAAATGGCTGTTCTAATAAAAAGAATCTCGGACCCTCGCGTATGGAAAGTGGTTTTTTACGGAGACTGATCTTTCCTCTATTTAAAGGATTCCACCAAAAGCACTTTTCAGGAACAAAGAATAATCAAGCGCTATAATCATGAACTTTCGAAACCGGACTGATCAAGGAGAAAAATGGTTAGATATTTTCTATTAAGAATATCTTATTAATTTTAAAAAGGGGGATAGTTATGAGCTTAGCCAGTTATATTGGGTGTAATGTAGAACTACCTTTAAGTTCCGAAGACTCAAATGATGTATTACTAATAGGTAATTCATTTTCGGAGGATTATCATCGATTAAATGTAAAAAAGTATCAATTCACTACTTGTTTTGTCTATGAGGTTTCAACCGATTGGGGAATCGATATTTCAATACACACTAATTCAGAAGTAAATGCTGAGTCAAAGAAGAAATTCATAAGACTATGCGAAATAATGGATAAGTTCCTGAAACCAGGAGAGTACTTTGAGGTTTATAGTTGTTGGTTAGGTGAAGAAACTGAGAAGAGAGAAAATGAGTTAACCCTAAAAATAAAGGACTTTAATGTAGATCAAATTGAAATAACAGAAAAAACGTATGTAAGAGTTGTTAAATAAAAGTTTTTAAATAACTATATTCTGCAAACAAAGCGCAAGAGTTTAAGAACGGAGCTGTCATTAGGCAGCTTTTCTTATTTAAGCTAAAAAAGCGCTTTTCTTGAACTGAACAAGGAAAAGTACTTATTTCAGTTTTATTGCCATTTTCAGGAATAAATATTGTGAAATTAATGAGAATTTGAAATAATTGGTGTTGAGATAACTGGTAGGATTGTTTATAAGAAAGAACTAAATGTTTGATAATCTCTTTGGAGGTGATTTACTTGAAAAACGTCATAAGGTTTAGACCAGAGTATATTACCATATCGTTAATAGTAATAGTAAGCATTATTTTTCTATCGACACTCCTAACTGGGCTAACATCAATAAAAGAAGTAATTACATATACTTTAATTATTGTCTTACTTTCTTTTTTAACGACAGATATTAAATACAATTCAAATAAGAAGAAATCATCAATTAACGCTTATAAGTATGTCCTATTAGTATTTCTATTCTCTTATTTAACTATATTTTAAATAGTACTTATTCTATAAACGAAGCGCTATTCTTCAAGAAGGAGCATAGCCTTTTCTTATTAAATTAAAGAAGCAGGTCAGTTAAAAATGGAATTTACTATAAATCACTTTCAAACAAGAAAAGAGTTTAGATTATGAAGAAACGTTTGTTTTTACTATTTTGTATTGGAGTCAGTTTAGTTGGATGTGTTCAAGAAAAAACAGTAAAAGCCCCAAAAGAAATACAAGCTGAAACACCACAACCAGAACATATTGAAGAAAAATCGTTTATAGTTGAAGAACGTCAAAGTGAAGGATATATAGATTTAAAAGAAGTTGTTAAACCTGATGAAATAAGGACTGTTGTCAAAATACTTGAAAATGTCGAATGGCAAGAAGATATTAAGGTACAGATGGCACTTCCTCCTGAATATCGTTTTAGCTTGGGTTCAATTAACTACGCTATATGGGTAACACCAACAGAAGATAGGTTGGAGATAATTGCTGAAGGTCAGTCAAAATATATAAAACTACCAATAAGAGACTCAGAAATTTTATATAAAATAATTACTGGAAAAGAATTTTAAGGTAAAAATAGTTCTTAACTAAACGAACGGGGGCATTAATTCATGTACAATCTTCCGCAATAGAAGCGCGATTGTTGCACAAAGTGATCGCTTTTACATATCAAAGAAGAACTATTAACAGAGTACTTTATAGGAGTGAGATTTTGAAAAAACATATTTTGATTTCTCTTTTAGCCTGCATATCTATGTTTATTAGTGGGTGTAATTTTTTTAAAGGGGATAAATTACCAATAGAGATGGTTGCCTTTAATAGCCTAACAAAAGAGGAACAAGATAAAATTCCTGTGTCTCCAAAAGATTCATCAGTAAAAAAAGTGACTGTAAATGATGAATTAAGTGAACAGCTTGGCAATAATCTTATCGGTAAGAGGCTATATGCAGTAATATTTAATGGTACTGAAACTGATTCTTTAGGCAAACTTATTGTCTATGTGGATTTGAATAAAGAGACAGTTGTGGGAAAAGGTTACGAGAAAAAAACTAAATAATTGATTCTCCACAAACGGGCGCTTTTATGTAATAAAAGAGGAGCATATATTATACATGAATAATTTGTCTTCTCATTATTTTTAAGTATTTATATAATATAGGCCTTGATAAATAATGAAGTCACAGCGATTTATCCTGAATTAATCAATATAGATTTACCTAATGGTACTGTTATAGAAGGTGAAATAGTCGTTTCTGATGAACAGGGTAAACCTGACTTTGAGGCCACAATGGAACGTTTTAGATCCAGGAAAGCGCCGTATGAAATATTATATAATGTGTTTGACATCATTCAATATAATGATTAAAAAGCCGCTCACCTTCCATTATTAGAACGTAAAGAACTGCTGCAAAAAGTAATTCCTACTCATCCTCATATCCATGTAGTACAGTCGCTTCCAGGTAACGCTAATGCTTACTTTGACCTTGTTAAACAAAATCACCTTGAAGGAATTGTTATGAAGCGTTCTGATAGTCCCTATGAAATTAACAAACGTTCATACAATTGGCTCATAGTAATAAACTTTCAATATAATGATGTCTACATTACAGGTATACGTAAAGGTGAGTTGTACTGTTATCATTCCTAGATAGGAGACCTGCTGGAATAATGGAATTTATGCCACCTGAAGCACGTAAAGAGTTGTATTCTATGTATAAAACAAACTCAGAAAATGATAAATTTAAGATTATTGAACCTATTGAGTGTCGCATCAAATATCGTAACCTAACTAAGCAAGGTAAATTACGTATTCCATTATTTGTGGAGTGGTTGTAATAAGCTCCACATTACATAATTTATTCTTTACTTAAATTAGTTTGAGGTGGGCGGATCTTCGGATTTAAATATCTACTTCTAAACTTTTTTTAATTTTATTAGGTATTATTCAAATTGTATGCTATCCTTAGTTAACCATTGAAATACCTTTTAGTATGTTTGCCTCCCCCCATTCATTTTAGAGTGGGGGTTTTTTATTGTCTAAAAAAATAGAGAAAATAAAAAAGGACTCTAATATAGAGTCCTTTAATCATTATGCTTTGTTTACGTTAGTAGCTTGAAGACCACGTTGACCTTGTTCTGTGTCAAAAGTAACCTTTTGGCCTTCATCTAAAGATTTAAATCCTTCGCCTTGGATAGCTGAGAAATGTACGAATACATCGTCTCCACCTTCAACTTCGATGAAACCGAAACCTTTTTCTGCGTTAAACCATTTTACTGTACCTTGTTGCATAATTGTTGCCTCCTGTGTGGATTCAATCCACAATTTATTACTATAGTTGCTCAATTAGATATCAAAGGCGAAAGTTTTAAAAAACTTTTTCTTTCCTTACATACCGAACAAAAATAATTCTTATATAGAATAACAGATAATTCTTGGAAAAGCAAATAAGGAAAAATAAAAGACTTTTCACTCACTCGGCTTTTTTCTATATAATAGATAAATTTATTTATTTATGAAAATCAATGATTATCTTAGGGACAAATTTGTTGAAGTAAAAAAAGGGGAATAATCCTATAGAAGAAAGGCAGCTTATTTTGAACCTGCCATTATATATGGACAAATTGAATAATTTTATGGTATGTTTTTCTTATCGGAAAAATGGTCGGACAATAGATCTAATTAAAATTTTTCGATTAGATTATACTCTTATCTCCTTTTATCTTACATCGAACATACTAGAAACCACTTTTCTTGATAAACAAAATAGAAGAGTGGTTTTTATGTTGTTTATAAAATGTAAATTAGTATTCTCTATATAAAGCTAAAGCACGCCTGGTAGCGTGCTTCATCATTTCTTAGGAATAAACCTGATTTTTACGTGGCAAATCCTCTTTAATGTATTGAGTTAATAAGATATCTAGCTCCTGGCTATATTTTATAGATATGGTTGAATTAAGCCCGTACTTTAGGACAATGTCAATAAGCTCAGCTCGTTTCTTTTCAATCAGTTGTAGCATTTCTTGTTTAGACACGAGAACTTGTCCTTTCTGTCAAAAAATTGGAATACTTTAAGTATATCATTTTTTTCTTGTCATAGAAAATAACAATGAGTATATTATAAAGGGTTAATAGGTGGTATGAAAAGAAAAAATTGGCAGATGTTATACAATTGACATAAAAATGTCACAGATTGATACATATATTAGAAAGAAACATTTGCTAGAATAGAGAAGACGTTCTCTTTAGGAGGAATAGTATGGCTGATGTAAATATATTTTTAGCATTTGGAGCAGGATTCCTGTCCTTTATTTCACCATGTTGTCTGCCGCTTTACCCAGCTTTTTTATCTTATATTACAGGTGTTTCGGTAGGAGAGTTAAAAACAGAAAATGCATTGTTACAAAAGAGAAGTTTATTACATACAATTTTTTTCTTATTAGGTTTTTCTTCAATATTTATTGCGCTTGGATTTGGAACATCTTTTATTGGCGAGTTTTTTCAAAATTATCAAGATTTTATCCGTCAGATCGGGGCTATCTTAATTATAGTGTTTGGATTAATGATTGTAGGTGTGTTTAAACCTGAATTTTTAATGAAAGAGCACCGCTTTGAAATTAAGAATAGACCAGCTGGATTTGTTGGCACATTCCTAATTGGAATGGCTTTTGCTGCTGGCTGGACGCCATGTACAGGGCCTATTTTATCGACTGTTATTTGGCTCGGAGCAACAAATCCTGGTTCAGCTATGATTTATATGATTGCCTATATATTAGGGTTTGCTGTACCTTTCTTAGTTCTTTCTTTCTTTATTGGGAAACTAGGCTGGATCAAAAAACATAATGTGAAAATTATGAAGATAGGCGGATATATCATGATTGTAATGGGAATATTATTATTCTTTGATATCATGACCTCTATCATTATCTTTTTAACTCGGATTTTTGGTGGTTTTACAGGTTTTTAATATACTTAGATGAATTTTAATAAATTGTCATTTTAACTATATTATGTTGTGAAATTTGATATAATGGAGGTAGTGTGACTGATATTGCATTGTAGGCTATAGGAATATATGCCACAATTAAGTCAACTGTCAATCGCCTTCAAATAAGAAAGTTTTCAAGCTTTCTTTATCATGTTTGAGGAGGAACTAGGCATGGCTAGAATATTAATTGTTGATGATGCCAAGTTTATGAGAATGACTTTATCTAATATACTTATAAAGGCTAACCATGAGGTTGTAGGTGAGGGGGAAAATGGATTAGAGGCAGTAACTCTTTTTGAAAAAGAACAACCTGATCTAGTTACCCTTGATATTACAATGCCAGAAAAAAATGGTATACAAGCTCTTAAGGAGATTAAGGAAAAATATCCCGATGCTAAAATTATTATGTGTTCAGCGATGGGGCAGCAAAAAATGGTCGTTGAAGCAATAGAAGCAGGAGCAAAGGACTTTATTGTAAAACCTTTTGATGAAAATCGTGTACTTGAAGCAGTCGGAAGGGTACTGGGATAATGAGACAAAAACCATTTAAGTTATTCTTAAATGGTTTTTATTTTTCAACCTTGGAAAGTAGACCTTCTTAGATCTATATTAAATAGAGTGAAAAGTGAAAGATCATCTATGTATATAGATGAATTTCGTATATACTAAAACTAGCAGCTGTCTAGTAAAGGATTGATATTTTTGATAACTATTGCTTCTTCTATTATTGCTGTTGTCATGGCAGTAATTGTTTTATTTATTCGAATGAGGTCAGCTAAAAAGCCGGCTACAGCTAAAAAAATTATATTACCTCCACTTTTTATGAGCACTGGTGCTTTAATGTTTCTTCATCCTATGTTTAGGGTAACAGCAGCTGAATTCTTTGAAGCTCTTTTTGTGGGAATGTTTTTTTCGATTTTTTTAATTAAGACTTCTAATTTTGAAATTAGGGATAATGAAATTTACTTAAAACGATCGAAGGCATTTGCCTTTATTTTAATTGGTTTACTCATTATTCGAATTATTATGAAGTCATTTCTAAGTAATTCTATCGATGTTGGAGAGTTAAGTGGTATGTTTTGGATTCTAGCTTTTGGAATGATTGTTCCTTGGAGAATCGCAATGTACCGTTCTTTTCAAAAGATTCATAAACAACATAGCGCTTCAACAAATATTCGTACATAACCTTGCATAAAGCACAACGAAAAACCCGAAAATCGAATGATTTCGGGTTTTTGTTTTAAAACAAAGCTTTATAAGGGGAATAATCAATTTGTTTTTCTTTCAATCTTTTCATAAGAAACTTATGATCACGTTTAGGAGTAGCTAATATATATCCACGAATAATTAAATCTAAGTTAATCTTTTTTGCGTTTTCTTTTAAAGCTAGTTGACCAATCCTTCCTGCTATTTTTGCCCGGGCTACATCCCGGAATAGTTCTGGGACGGGTTCTACTAACTCTTCTAATAGAATTTTTTCTTCTTCATTCCATAAATGTCGGGTTTTTTCTAAATAGTAATCCTGCCAATCAAGATCTGATTTACCATCTTCTTTAGGAAGTCTTTGTAGAAATTTTCGAAACATAAAAAAACCACCAATGGCTAACATTGAAACTAAAAATACAACCCAAAATAATATGAACCAAAGAAACCAACCTTCTAACATCATTCTTCATCACCTCTTGTTAGTCAAATCCATAAAAATAGGCAGCTAGAACACCTAAAATTAGGTGTATAACTACCAGTTATATCGATTAATTTTATAAGCATATTAATGTAAAAGAAAGCATCTTACTTTTTTCTATTCATGATGCCCAAATGCATGATGTTCTTTTGCCAAGAGGAGTAATGATTTTTTCACAGCTTCTACTTTTTTACGGTCATAAGAAGAGGTCATTAAATCATTTAGTTCAGCTTGAACATGAAACATGGAATGTTTATAAAAAATATCAATACGAATCGTTCCAACATCTGTTGGTAAATAAACAAATTCATATGTACGCGACATACTTGTTCCTCCTGAAAAAACACCAATTTAGTATTCATTTTATAGCTCGTTCTCTATACTTTTAATAATAGCAGATAATATGTAGTTTGGCACTATTTTGATGACAAAAAGAAAGCGGCAAACAAAATGTTTGCCGCTCTAGTCCCTTCCGATCCGTACATTGGTTAAGTGTCCCGCAACAAGCGCGAATGATTCGGAAGGGATTATTAATAAAATATCATAAGTACTATTTTCTGTAAACAGGAAATAGTAGGGGAAATGATAACACTACAAATTCTTACTTACTGCATCATATTAGTGTTTTGTTGACTCATTTGCGTATTCTGTGTAGTAGTATACGCGCCAAGCATTTGATTCATATCTTGTTGTTGAAGTTGTGGAACTTGATAATAGTGATTTTTATTTTGATATAAGAAAATTTCATAAGCCATTTCAATAAAGTTTGGTACACTGTCAGCGATAACTCGACGTAATACAGGGTTTGTAATTTCGCAAGCAGACATGCTTAATAAGCCAGCCATTGATTTACATTGACCAAGCATAAATGAGGATACACATTGGTCTCCTAATTCATTTATAGACTGAACAGGTTTTTGAGGTTGAGAAGGCTTTAGACCATAAAAAACATCATTACTTTGTTGCATATTAAAGACCTCTGTAGAATGCGAGGGTTTATTACCAGTTGAAAAGGATTCAACCATGATGTTATAACAGTCACTAATAAACGAATATTGACGTTGAAGAATATTCTTTAGTTCTGGATCCTTTATAAATTGGCTGTACATTAAATATTGATCCAACATCCCAATCATGCCTGAAATTACTTCTTGTGATTCAAACATTTCATGTCCACCATGATTCATTTTAGGTTGCATATTAGGAGATTGCTGCATCATGACTTGTTGATTCATTTGGTTTTGCATTATTTTATCCCTCCATTTAATTTAGTACATAACTATAATTCTCAATAGAGTTTAAAAACATGTAGTTAAAATCACAAATAAAAAAGGGAAGATTCCCATAAACTTTTACTATTAAAAATACTATACATAGATGTGATATGTAACATAGTGAAAATGAATTGGGAACAAAACAAGCCTTATAATAAGTAGAGAGAAAAAATTCCCCAAAATGTATTTGAATGTGAAATTAGGTTTATTTTGGTGTATGATAACAAGGAGACTATGTTAAGAGAGGGAGAACGAGATGAACAATTCAATAGCAGTACAATTATTTACTCTAAGAGAAGAATGTGAAAAAGATTTCTATGGAACTTTAGAAAAAGTAGCAGAACTTGGCTTTAATGGTGTTGAATTAGCAGGTTATTATGGAAAAGATGCTGAAGATTTAAAAAGCACGCTTGACCGACTTGGTTTAGTAGCAGTTAGTAGTCATGTTTCACTTGAGAGAATGGAAGAAAATCTTGAGGCTGAATTAGAGTATTTAAAAAAACTTAATTGTAAAAATATTGTATGCCCTTACCTTGTTGAGGAAAGACGGTCTGAGTATGATCAACTTGCTAAGTTTTTAAACGAAGCTGGAGAAAGAAGTCTTCAAGAGGGGATTTCGTTAAGCTATCATAATCATGATTTTGAATTAGAAAAAAGCGATGATCGTTCTCATCTTGAAAGACTTTATGATGAAACGAGCCCAGAATTTGTTAAGGCTGAACTGGATGTATATTGGTTAACATTAGCAGGCCAAGATCCAGTTGATTGGATGAATAGGTATAAAGGCCGTATGCCGTTAATTCATTTAAAAGATATGACAACAGACGATGAGAAAACATTTGCTGAGTTAGGAACAGGTGGAGTAAACATCAAAGGTATTTTAGATAACATTGAGCAGGCTCAGGTTCAATGGATGGTTATTGAGCAAGATAAATGTAAACGTTCTCCATTAGAAAGTATCGAAATAAGCATTAATTATTTAAAGAATGCATTATCAAATAGATAATTGGAAAAGAGCATACTTACATGGTATGCTCTTCTCTTATTGTATCAGGTCAGAAAAAAGATATTGAGTTCCTTTTGGTTGTTAAGCTGAAGGTGAGTTTTCATTTTTAGGTACATTTAATTCTTGCCTTAGAGAAGCTTGAGATTTTCTATAAGCTGTTGGAGTAAGTTTTTTTTGTTCTCTGAATACACGAGAGAAGGTTTGAAAACTCCGATAACCTACTTCTAAAGCAATATCAGTAACTGGAATAATAGTGGAAGTTAATAAACTACATGCATGGCGAATTCGTACTTCATGTAAAAAATGAACAAAATTTTGGCCGAGTTGTTCTTTAAATAACTCACTTAAATAGGGAATACTGACGTGAAATTTCTTAGAAAGACTTGTTAGGGTGATATCTTCATGATATTGAAGATGGATATAGTGGACAACATCCCATATTACCTTTTTCTTTGTTGAGTTTGAGTTCTTGGGTGTAACTGAATAATTTTTCTTGCGAATACGTTCAACTAAAACAATGACCTCAGCCAACTTTGCCTTTAATAAAATATGTTTATATGGCTTATTATCGGTATATTCAATAAGCATGTCATGAAGCATTTTTTTTATATGTATAAAGTCTTCAACATCTAATGCTATATATGGTTCAATTGACAATTGATCTGTATCTGATAACAAGCCTTGCAAATCCAGATCATGTAAGAGTCTTAAATCGAAAACGCAATTAAATAAAATGAGTGAAGTGTTTTTGGCTGATATAATTTCATGAATTTGATAAGGCAAAATAAAAGTAAATGTACCGGGTTGCATGCGATGTTTTTTTCCATTAATAATTTCAAAACCTTCTCCCTCAATCACTAAAGAAAACTCAAGATAGTCATGTCGGTGAGATGGAAAACTTGTGTGAATATTGTTTATTGATAGGTGAAATGGAAATGTTGTATTCATATTAGGGTACTCAGATAAGTACATCGGGAAATTTGTCATGGTAACGTTTCCTCCTATCAGAAGAATTGAGATATATAGATGAAAAATTGATCAGCATTTTTTTATCTTTTATTTTATCATAAATGTAAACGCTGTTATTGATTTATTACAGAAATCTTCTAAGGAAAATGTAATTTAATACATAAAATGGAGGTATTACGATGGAAATACAAAAAATTCGACTTGGAATAATTGGTGCGGGTGCTATAGGAAGTGTTCATTTAACAACCTTTTCCAAATTAGGTGAGGATGTGACCCTTCAAGGAATAACAGATGCTTATCTTCCATTAGCTGATCAAAGAGCAAAGGAGTTTGGAGTAAAACAAGTTTTTTCAAGTGCTGAGGAATTAATTCACGATTCAAATATAGATGCAGTTATTATTGGTGTCCCTAACAAATGGCATGCACCTCTTGCAATTCAGGCTTTAAAAGCAGGAAAACATGTGCTAGTGGAAAAACCGATGGGCATTAACAGTGAAGCAGCTAAAGATATTGTAAGAGCACAACGTGAAACAGGCAAGGTTGTCATGGTAGGTCACCAGATGCGTTGGCAGTGGAATATTCAGCAAGTAAAAGAACAAGCTGAAAAAGGTGCTTTAGGAAGAATTTATCATGCAAAAACAGGTTGGTTTCGCCGTAAGGGAATTCCAGGTTGGGGAAGCTGGTTTACGACAAAATCAGAAGCTGGTGGAGGTCCATTGATTGATATAGGGGTTCATATGCTGGACTTAGCTTTATATTTAATGGGAAATCCAAAGCCAGTATCAGTATTCGGTTCCACTTATGCTGAGTTTGGTCCGAAGAAAAAAGGAATCGGTAATTGGGGAACTCCTAACTGGGAAGGTCAATATGATGTTGAAGATTTAGCAACAGCATTGATTAAAATGGAGGATGGATCAACATTATCTCTCGAAGTTAGTTGGGCAGTAAATATGGATACAAGTAATGAACCGTTTATTCATTTAATGGGATCTGAAGGTGGAGCGTCATTAGGTGGCAACAGTGCCAAAATTCTTACAGAACAATTTGATCGTCCAATTGATATTGAGCTATCTCCAAAACCAAATGAAGAAGAAGATCGTGTTCAATTAAGTAGACATTTTGTTGAATGTATTCGTAACGGAAATCAACCGATCACATCAGCAATGACAGGGTTAACTAATAATCTTATTCTGGATGCCATATATGAATCTTCAAAAACAGGTCGTGAAGTAGTCCTGGATTGGAATATCTAACTTTTACGGTTCTCCTTTGTGCTGGGGGAATATAACAAGGAGTGACTTTCATGTTAAGAGGATTAACGAAAGCTGGGTTAGGGGAATTCGAAGATGATAAGCAATTGATCGAATTAGCGGCTGATTATGGATTTCAATCTGTTGATCTTGATGCTAGAAGTTTTATTACTACATTTGGTTTGGATCATGCAAAAGAAATACTAAGTGAGAACGATGTCTCAATTGGTTCAATTGGGCTTTCGGTTCAGTGGAGAACATCGGATGATGATTTTTCCAGCAGTTTACCCAATCTCATTTTGGAGGCACAAGCAGCAAAAGAACTTGGGTGTTCACGTTGCTGTACATATATATTACCCTCAACAGACTTAAAGTCCGCACATTTAATGAGCCTAGCGGTTAAACGCTTAAGAATTTGTGCAGAAATTTTAAGTGCGTACGATATCCGTCTTGGTTTAGAATACGTGGGTCCACATCATTTAAGAGGTACGTGGAAAAATCCATTTATTTGGACACAAGAGGAAACATTAAGTCTTATTGATGCAATAGGTTTACCGAATGTAGGATTATTATTAGATTCATACCATTGGCATACAACAGGTTTATCAAGTGATGACATTGCCAATTTAAATGAAAGTCAAATCGTTCATGTTCATATAAATGATGCTGCTAATTTACCTGTTGAAGAACTTAAGGACAACGAAAGATTGTACACAGGTGAAGGCATTATTGACTTAGAATTGTTTCTTAAGAGTTTACAGAAAACGGGTTATAAAGGACCGATAGCTCAAGAAGTTTTAACCTCGAAACAAGCAACACAATCAATACACGAAATTTTAAGACGTTCAAAAGCAGGGTTTGATAGGGTATTTAATAATTTGTAGGCGTAAATAAACATGAGAAACCTCCAGCAATTTAAAGGAGGTTTCGTTTCGTTATGTCAAAAAATATAACTGAAAACTATTCGTTTAAAACTTTTTCCATAACCGCTTTTGTTTTCGGTCCAAAAACTCCGTCATTAGTAAGCTCTGGAAATCGCTTTTGAAACTGAATGATAGCCTCTTTTGTTTGCTGACCATAGATTCCGTCAATAACAACGTTATAACTCATATCATTTAAACCTTTTTGTAGAGTTTTTACTGCTTCACCTCTACTACCTAGTTTTAGCATTTTTTCATCAAATCCAAATGAATTAACCTCTTTGGACAGAGAAGCATGTGTATTTGGTCCATAAATTCCATCAGCTTTTAAATTGTTTTTGGCTTTTTGAAAAGCGAGTACCGCTCTTGTTGTATTTGGTCCGAAAATTCCATCTTCAGATAATTCTGCGCCCATTGCTTTATTTAAAGCCCGTTGCATAATTTTAACATTCTCTCCTTTTGATCCTTCTTTAAGAATTGAGGATAGATCAAAAATTTCATATTGTAAACTTTCCTGGGCATTAACCCCTGTAGAGGGTATTCCTAAAAATAAAGCTGATGCTGTCACAATTGTTGCAGTTAGACTTTTCCATTTATACAAATAAATCATCTCCCTTTGTTTTGACTCTTCACATATAGAACGAAAGATGTTTTTGTATTGTTTCAATTTCAAACTGCCTAAATTTATAACTCGAGAGGATCTATCCAAACGGAATGAAAGTTAGTTAAACCGTAAGAATCAAAAGATACACCTTTTAAAGACGAATGATAATGCAGTGTATTTGTTGCGTGGTAAAGAAAATGAATAGTATGATCTTTCTTTAGGATTTCTTCAATTTGTAAGAAATAAGATATTCTTTCATTTTTGTTCTTCTTCAATTTCATAAAAGCAAGCTCCGTATCAATGATCTTTTTTGTTTCATCATGAAAGAAATTTCTAATAAACGAATGATCACTTTTGAAGAGTGTATATAATCCAACCTCAACATCACGATCCAATATAACTGATAACAAAACGAAATCGGAATTAGATATTGTCTCATGGTTGTCATGCGAAATCGGCGTAAGGGAAATGTTCAACCCAATCTTTTTTGCTTCTTTTTGGATCCAGCATGCACTTTCATACCCTTCATTAAGGTTAAAATAATAAAGCTTAATAATCTCACCAGCATAATGACTTTTTTGTAAATAATTTTCAGCAATGTCCAAATGCTGTGAATCACTGTTTACTTTTTTACTATATGGTGTTAGAAAACTTGTTGCTGGTATACGCCGGTTTCCCTTTAGCTCATTCACTAAATGACTTGGATTAATGAGATGTTTTATACACAAACGAAAGTAACTATTAGATTGATAGCCGTTTTTTGTCTGATTAAATAATAGAAAACGACTTCCTTCTAATTTTTGTTTGTGGATGACAGACTTTTGTTGCTTTTCACCTATCTCCAGTGTTGAAGCATTATTAGGAGCATCGTTGCTTTTTTGCATCCAAATATCAATCGAATCAATTAATGGTCTTTCTCGAAAATAAGAATCAAAGGCTACTAGACGAATAAAATGTTTGGTATGCTCCATCACTCTAAAAGGCCCTGTTCCGTTTGGTAGGTTATGTTTTTTATATGAATGGTGAAGAACCGAACAGTGAAAGGAAGTTAACACTCTTGGGAAAAACAGGTTTTGCTCCTTAAAGTAGAAGGAAATAGTGTGTTCATCATTTATCTCGACCTTTAATAAGTCATCTAGTAGGGGAGTGATACTTGTATGTTTACCAACCGTAAGCAGGTACTCGAATGTGAATTTCACATCAGCAGCTGTAAATATTTCGCCACGGTGGAACATAACAGATTTTCTTAAGTAAAAAGTCCATTTTTTTTCATTGTTATCATAATTCCATGCGTAAGCTAAGCCAGGACTTAATTTTTGTTCACGATGATCATAGGTAACAAGTGTACTATAAATTTCCTTCACTAAATGAGCCTCTGAGTATAGAAGAACATCCATAGGTGTTAATGTAGTAATTTCTTGTGATAATAAAATCTTTATAACGTTAGTGGAATCTTTTTTTGATTTCTCTATTTTGGGACCAAGCTTTATTGATAAGATGGTATATAAACTTTTCCGTCCTTCTTCGTTCAAATAAGAGGCATTAATAAAATTTACAACATCGATTATCTTTTCTTCAGAAACCATTTCAGATACATATTCTTCTGCTGATTCAATGAATCCTTGTAAAAAAAGTAGTGTTGATTTTTTTCCACGACCTCTACCAGAAACCCATTTTAATTTATGCGCTGTACTTAATTTTTTTATTAAGTAATTTGCATTTCTTTCGGAAATTGAAAGTATTTCAGCAACTTCCTTAAGAGTGATCGTAATTTCTTCGTTATTTTCATAGTGATCAAATATATTTCTTAAGATTAATAGATGTTCGATCTGTTTCATATATCCTCCAGATAAAAGGTGCAATACATACTTTGTTTTTTCACTTTTTAGTTATTGTATTTCAGGTTTAAATAAATAATAACAGATAATTGTGAATGGGGGATGTGAGGATGATTGAATTACTTAAAGATAAAACCTATTTAAGGTATTGGTTGGCAGTTGTTGTGTCATTTTTAGGAGACGCAATGACGATAACGACTGTTTTATTCCTTATTGGTACAACTGTGGAAAATCCATTGTTAATCGGATTTGTATTTGTTGCTCAATTACTTCCTGCTGTAATTCTTGGGCCATTAATAGGGCCTTTAATAGATAAATATTCAAGTCGGAAAATGATGATTTTTTCGGATGTTTTTCGATGCTTCACGGTATTAAGTATGATTTTATTTGTTGATAAACCACTCGTTTTGATTTGTCTCACTCTATTACAAGGGATAGGTACAGCGTTTTTTGAACCAGCGAGAATGGCATCAATACCAATAATAGTTGGAATAAATCGTATACCAAGTGGTATTGCTTTGTTTCAAACAACGGTTGCTGTTATCAAATTAGTAGGACCTGTACTCGCTGGCTTATTATTAGCTTTTCAATCGCCTAGTTTAGTATTTATACTTGATGCATCATCCTATATCATTTCTGCATGTTTAATATTCAGCTTAAAAATTTTAAAAGCTCAAAAAAAAGATCATAACACAAATTCATATTTTAATAGTCTTTGGACCGGAGTTAGGGAGATGATCAAAACCCCAATTCTATTATTTATGATACTTTTGTTGTTCCCGGTTCTGATTGGTTATGGTATGTTTTTAACAAATTATAAAGCCGTATTGCTTCAATATTTTCAAGTATCTAATATAGAGTTCGGTATTTTAGAAGGGATATTTGCATTTGGAACGGTAATCGGGGCAATCGTAGGTTCTTATGCTATGAAAAAAATTGTACATTACCAATTATTATATATTGCAATTGGTACACTTGGTCTAGGTGTTGTCAGTGTTTATGGCATTATAAAATTAGACGTAATGTTTAGTCAGTCTGTCTTCTTTATACTAGGGGGATGGAGTTTCATTACAGGCTTAGCCAATGCTTTATTGATGGTCCCGACAAGTTCGATCTTTCTACTACATTTACCTGAGGCTATTAGAGGAAGAGGAACGGCCATTTTTTATTCTATTTTCAATTTGTTTTTATTAGCCGGTACCCTTCTTGGGGGCTTTATTGCAAGTTCAATCAATATCCTGCTTGCGTTGATCCTATCTGGAGGGATACTACTTATCACAACCATCTCTTACCCAATATATAAAAATACATCATTGATGAGGAAGGTGAAAAAACAGCTATAACAAGGTGAATTAATTATAGATACAATACAAATATATGTGACTGGCTTTATTTTTATAGGTGTCGTAAATATGTATCACATGTGACATAGTCGTGTTATAATTAGTGACATGGTTTTTAAATCTATCGGAGCTGATACAGATGAATACACTAGAAGTTATGACAAATTTAAATAAAGTCATCCCCTATTTCCAAGCCATTTTCAGTGCAGATAGTCATACAATTATCGGTTATGAGGTTTTGGCTAGAATCGAAACAGATGATGGGATAGAGAGTTTAGGTCCTTTTTTTCATGACCCGACGATACCAATGGAATTTAGTCTTGAGGTGGATGCATTTATCCATGAAAAGGCGTTGGAGGTCATACTTAATAAAAAAGAAGATGTTCTACTGTTTCTAAATGTGAATGCAAATTATGTGATGATTGATAATGGGGAAGGTCTTCTTACCAGGCTTTTAACCTTTCGTGAACGTGGTCTTATGCTTTCAAAAATAGTAATAGAATTAACTGAACATAATGTTAATGGTGATATGTTAATGGTGGCCACACTATGTCAAAAAATAAAAGCTTTAGGTGTAAAGATTGCAATTGATGATGTTGGGGTTGGAGCAAGTAATTTAGATCGAATTGGAATGCTTGAGCCAGACATATTAAAAGTAGATATTCATGCGTTAAAAAGCAATCAACAAACAACGTCTTATGATGGGGTATTGTACTCGTTATCTTTACTAGCTAGAAAAATAGGGGC